>CAXBPN010000070.1:0-10712 GCA_963977515.1 uncultured Flavobacteriales bacterium | reverse complement strand
TACCATCTTCCATCCTTACATTTCTATATTCTTTATTTGGATCTAAATCAGGAATTCCATCAACACGTTTCCCACTTTCGTACTGACCAGCTCTATAAGCTTCGGTATTAAAGTTATCTTCATTAATTTGGTTAGGGTAATGTTCAAATAAACCTTCTCTAATTAAGATGATTTCATTTACTCGGTCAGTTCTCCATGCACAGAAATCATTTGCTTGAAGCCAATTTACACCAACAACAGGATAATCTCGATAAGCAGGGTGTCTAAGATAAAACTCAACATATGGTTCGTTATACCCTAATCTACTTCTCCACACTAACGTATCAGGTAAAGCTTTGTGATAGACTTCTGGGTAATCAGCACTAAAAACCCTATCTAGCCAATATAAATATTCTAAATAGGCAAAATTAGTAACCTCAGTTTCATCCATATAAAATGAAGATACAGTTACAGTTCTTGGTATATTATTCCATTCATAATTAACTTCTTGTTCAACTCTACCCATAGTAAAACGTCCACCTTCAACAAGGACTAGCCCAGGGCCAGTTTCTTGCTCTAAATAGGGAACTTTTTGAAAGCCTCCATTTTTGGGATTATTATATTCCCAACCAGTTGAACTTGATTGTTCTCTTTTACATGAAGTAAAGAAAAGTGCAGAAATTGACATAATTGCCAAAAAGTAATTTATTCCTTTTAATTTCATAACTATTAAGTTTCTTGAATACAAATATAAGATAAACTAGAAAGAAGGACAACTTATTGTCCTGAATCTTCTTTTTTTAGGTTTACAGTCAAACTGAAGTCCTAATGAGAATTCATGAGATCCAGCAGTTTTGTTTGTTAGACTAGAGATGGTAATATCATAACTATAACCAAATTTCATTATACCGGTTTGAAATCCAATTAATGTAATGAAAGCGTCAGAATTTCTGTACCACAAACCACCAATTATAGGTCCTTTTGAATAATACATACCAAAATTAATTTGAGTAAATTTTTCCTGCATTTGAATTAAAATGTTAGGAGATAAGGATGCTACAGCATCTCCTTTACCTTCTAATGGAATAACAGCTCCACCATGAATTGTGATTTTCATTGGTAAAGGACTCTCACCTTTTATTACAGATTCATTAGGCTCAGTTAAATGATTAACTGCTACACCAAAAAAGTATAAATCGCTAAAACCTAAAATACCTGCAGAGAAATCTACATAATTTGCAGGAGCATCACGCTTTACTTCATTGGTGTTATAAACAAACCCTCTTCGAGCATCAATCATGTCCCCAAAAGTAAGTTTACTCCAATCTACTTTCTTTTGAGCCCATGTTGCTTGAAGTCCAGCTTTAATAGAAAAACGTCTAGTAACAGGTAGTTGATAGGAGTAAATCCCACCGACATTAGTAGTTGTTAAAGTTCCTTCTCCAGCCCTGTCACTCATGACAATTAAACCTAAACCTCCATTAAGAGCATCAACATGTTGGTCATAAGAAGCACTATAAGTAACAAAAGAGCCACTAATTCCAGGCCATTGATTTCTATAATTTAAAGATACTCTAGGGCAGTGAGCAGTTCCTGCGAATGCAGGATTTAGATATAAGGGGTTTGCATAGAATTGAGTAAACTCAGGATCTTGACCATAAGCATCAATGGAGAATAGTGATAACACTATTGTGGTGATGTAGATTTTACTCAAGAAGTTTCTCAACATATAGTATATTTTGAATCAAAACATTTTACGCAAAAATGTTTTACAAAGTTTCAAATGTATAAAATTTAGCATACTTATAAAAACAATAAATAAAAAATTGTTACGTTTTTCTGTAAATTTAGGTTTAATATTACGTTTTATTAACTTTTTTATGCAAAATCAAATAATCAAAAAATATTTTAGTGTACTCATAATCATTATGTTGCCGTTGTTTGTTTTTTCAGGGAGCAGAATAATTGAAGGAAATATAGATTGGGGAAACAATATTGAAAACAGTTCATTTGATGGGGTAAAAAAAACCTTTTTTAACTTTAAAAACGCTAAATATGATGAAAATAAAGATTTTTTAGCTTTTTTTTCAAATAGAATTGAGTTAAAAAATGAAAAAATAATTAGTGTTAATTTGATTAGTGCTGAATATGAAAGTGTACCAACTAATTTGGTTGAGAATGTTTCAGGAGTATCTTATATTTCTGATAATATTGAACTCGAATATTTCAACTCAATTCAAAGAAAACAAAATTATGGAGTAATTAATTTTGTACCAATTATTAATAGTACTAGTAATTATAAGAGGATTACTAGCTATAAAGTTGAAGTTATAACGCAAAGTATTTCGCCTACTAGTTCAAATTCACTAAGTAAAGCTTTTGTTCAAAATTCTGTTCTCTCTAGTGGCGAATGGTTTAAAATCGGGGTTGTAAGTAATGGGGTTTATAAATTATCGTATTCTTTTTTAAAAGGTCTTGGATTAGATTTAGATAATATAAACCCACAACAAATAAAACTTTATGGGAATGGAGGTAAAATGCTTCCTGAGCTAAATTCTACTTTTAGGTATGATGACCTTCAACAAAATGCAATTTCTATTTCTGGTGAAGGGGATGGTGTTTTTAACTCCAGTGATTATATTTTGTTTTATGGCCAATCACCCCATAATTGGGAGTATGATGAATTAACTCAAAAATTCAATCATGAGTTAAATAGATATAGTGATACTACATTTTATTTTTTAACAGTTGGAAATACTGTTGAATCACCAAAGAGAATTACCACACAAGCTTCACAAAACTCTCCCAATCAGGTAGTAACTACTTTTAATGATTATGTTTATTATGAAAGAGACCTTTATAACTTGATAAAATCTGGAAGAGATTGGTATGGTGATGCGTTTGATATAAAAACATCATATGATTATGCTTTTAATTTCCCAAATATTGATGTAAGTTCAAATGCAAGCATAAAGGTTAGTGGAGCTGCAAGACATAGTAGTGCAAGTTATCTTTCTATAAGTGTAGGAGGAACTAATTTTAATTTACCATTTAGTGGTGTTAATACCTCATATTATGCTGCAGTTTATGCGTCATCATCTAACAAATCGATGAACTTTATACCAAGTGGAGATTTATTAAATGTAAATGTAGCTTATAATAAACCAAGTTCTTCTTCGGTTGCATGGATAGATGAAATTGAAATAAATGTGAGAAGAAATTTAAGAATGACAGGTGATCAATTATTTTTTAGAGATACAGAATCTGTTGGAGCTGGAAATATAACACAATTTAACCTTTCTAACGCTATAAATGTTTCTAAAGTATGGGATGTAACTGACCCCTTAAATATTAAAGAACAAAATTTTTCAGGTTCATCAACAATTAGTTTTTCTGTTTCAACATCTAATTTAAAAGAATTTGTAGCGTTTAATAGTAATTATAATACGAAAGTATTCAATAAAGGAGTTGTAAATACTCAAAATTTACATGGACTATCTGCCCAAGATATGATAATAGTTAGTCATCCTCTTTTTTTAACTCATGCAGGTCAAATAGCTGACTTTCATAGAGATGAAGGATTGAGAGTTGTCGTTGTTACTCCAGATCAAATATATAATGAGTTTTCGTCTGGCTCACAAGATATTGTTGCAATACGTGATTTTTTAAGAATGTTTTATGAAAGAGCAACAAATACAAGTGACCTTCCAAGATATTTATTATTATTTGGAGATGGTTCTTATGATAATAAAAACAGATTAACAGATAATACTAATTTTATTCCTAGTTATCAGTCAGTTAATTCATTGGCACCTGTTGGTTCTTTAGTCTCTGATGATTATTATGGTTTGTTAGATCCAAATGAGGGAAAATGGTCTTCTGGTTCTGAATATGTTGATGTTGCTATAGGTAGGTTTCCTGTTAAATCTGAAGAAGAAGCAAGTAATGTTGTTCATAAAGTCTTAAACTATAATACATCAATAACTATGAAAGAATGGCGTAATCTATTTACTTTTATAGGGGATGATGAAGATGGTAATGTACATATGTCTCAGTCAAATCAGCTAACACAGATAGTAGAAGATAATTATCCAGAATATAATGTAGATAAGATATTCTTTGATGCTTTTAAACAAGAGTCTACACCTGGAGGCAATAGATATCCAGCAGTTAACCAAGCAATAGATAATTCTTTTGAAGAAGGTTCTTTGATTGTAAATTATACTGGGCATGGAGGAGAAACAGGATTGGGGCATGAAAGAGTATTGACTATTAATCAAATAAATGGATACGAAAACCATAATAATTTACCCCTTTTTATAACAGCAACGTGTGAATTTAGTAGATGGGACGATCCAAAAAGAACCTCAGCAGGTGAATTAATGTTATTGAATGAGAGTGGAGCAATAGCATTATTAACAACAGTTAGGTTGGTGTATTCAACTCCTAATTTTTATTTAAATAAAAGTGTTTTTGATGTGGGATTTACTAAAATTAACTCTCAAATGCCAACAATTGGTGAAGTTTTTATGCAAGTAAAAAACTTAAATTCTAGCAACTCAAATAATAGAAACTTTACATTACTAGGAGATCCTGCGTTAAGATTAGCATACCCTATAAATGATGTAGCAACAACTGAATTTAACGGGAATATTATAACTACTAGCATAGATACGGTTAGAGCTTTAGATAAGGTTACTGTTAAAGGAGAAGTTCGAGATGAAAATGGACAAAAACTAACGGGGTTTAATGGTATTATTTACCCAACTGTTTTTGATAAGAAAAAACAGATAACTACTCTTTCTAATGATGGCGGAACTCCATTTATATTTGATTTACAAACCAATAAACTTTTTAAAGGAAAGGTTAGTGTTTTAAATGGTGATTTTAGTTTTTCATTTGTTGTACCTAAAGATATAGCTTATAACTACGGGCAAGGTAAAATAAGTTATTATGCTGAAAATCAAGTTGAAGATGCAAATGGTGCTTTTTCTGACTTTTATATTGGAGGAACCTCACAAAATTTTGAAGCAGATAATGATGGACCTGAAATTGAATTGTATATGAATGATAAAACATTTGTATTTGGAGGCTTAACTGATGAAAACCCTAATATGTTGGCTTATGTAAGTGATGTTAATGGTATTAATATGGTTGGAAATGGTATTGGGCATGATATAATTGCAGTACTTGATGATAAAACAGATGAAGCTTTTGTGTTAAATAATTATTATGAAGCAGATTTAAATAGCTATCAAAAAGGAACTATTAAATTTCCATTTTCAGAATTAGAAGAAGGAAGGCATAAATTAACATTAAAAGTTTGGGATGTTTATAATAACTCGAAAGAGGTAACTACCGAATTTGTTGTACAGAAAGCTAAAGACATTGTAATTGACAGGGTTTATAATTATCCAAACCCTTTTACAACCCATACAGAATTTTGGTTTGAGCATAATCAAGCTAATAAACAAATGTATGCTCAAGTTCAGATTTTTACTGTTTCAGGAAAATTGGTAAAAACTTTAGAGAAGAATATAACTAATGAAGGATTTCGATCAACTTCTATTACCTGGGATGGGTTAGATGAATATGGAGATAGATTAGCTAAAGGTGTTTATGTTTACCGATTAAAGGTAAGAGCAGAAAATTTATCAATGACAGATAAGTACGAAAAACTTGTAATTTTATAGTTATCACAATAAAGCTAAATAATCGTCGTTGTTTAAACTTTACAAAATAGGAATGCAAATATTAGAATTAACTTATATTTGCTGTCCTTATAATTTTTTAGGTGAATGAAAAGAGTAGTTTTAGGATTAATAACTGTATTATCAGTTTCTCAAATAAAAGCACAATCAGAGTTAGAAAGAGGTGCATTACAATTAAATACAATTACAACTGCAGTACCCTTTTTGCTAATAGCACCAGACTCTAGAGCTGGGGCTTTAGGTGATGCTGGTGTAGCAACCTCTCCAGATGCAAATTCCATTCATTGGAATCCTGCAAAGATGGCTTTTATAGAAAAAGAAATGGGAGTTTCAATCTCCTATTCTCCTTGGTTGAGACAGTTAGTACCAGATATTAGTTTATCTTATATTAGCTTATATAAAAAGTTAGGAGATGATCATACAATAGGAGGATCGCTTCGCTACTTTTCTTTAGGAGATATTAAATTTACTGATGAAACAGGGAATGCATTAGGAGATTTTAGACCTGCTGAATTTGCTGTTGATATAGCTTACGCAAGAAAATTAGGAAATCGTTTTTCAGGAGGTATTGCTGCAAGATATATCTATTCAAACTTAACAGGAGGTATAGATGTAAGTGGTGCTGGAACAAGAGCAGGAACAAGTTTCGCCGTTGATGTTAGTGGTTTTTATACAAACGATGATGCTGAATTATTTGGACAAGATGTGATTTTTAATGCGGGGTTAAATATATCGAATATCGGAGCTAAAATTTCTTATACTGATGATGCCAATAAAGATTTTATTCCTATCAATATGAAATTAGGACAATCTTTAGCTTTTGTTTTAGATGATTATAATTCTATAGCAATTATTACGGATATAAATAAACTCTTAGTTCCAACCCCTCCGATTTATGCTACTGATGACCAAGGGCAGCCTATTTATGATCCAGTTACAGATGAACAAGTTATTGAGTCGGGAAAAGATCCTAATGTTGGTATAATGTCTGGTATTTTACAGTCATTTAATGATGCACCGGGTGGGTTCTCAGAAGAGTTAAAAGAATATAACTTATCTGCTGGCTTAGAATATTGGTATAACAAACAATTTGCAGTACGAACAGGTTATTTTTATGAGCATTTAACAAAGGGGAATAGAAAGTATGTTACACTTGGAGCAGGATTAAAAATGAGTGTGTTTAGTATTGATTTTTCTTATTTAATTGCAATGACTCAAAATAACCCATTGGCTAATACCATGAGATTTTCTTTGATGTTTAATTTTGATGACTTCAAAAAGCAAGGTAAAGACGGAGAATAAAATTCATTATGAAAATTAGAGTTGGTTTCGGATTTGATGTTCATCAATTAAAAGAAGGTGCTGATTTTTGGTTGGGAGGTATAAAAATTCCACATTCAAAAGGAGCAGTTGGTCACTCCGATGCTGATATCTTAATTCATACCATTTGCGATGCCTTATTGGGAGCTGCAAATTTAAGAGATATTGGTTTTCATTTTCCACCCTCAGATAATCAATATAAAGGAATAGATAGCAAAATTCTATTAAAAGATGTTATTGATTTAGTTCATGGAAAAGGGTTCGTCGTTGGTAATATTGATGCAACTATAGCTATGCAAGAGCCGAAAATCAATCCTCATATTCCAGAAATGAAAAGAGTGCTTTCTTCTATAATGAAAATTGAAGAAGAAGATGTTTCTATAAAAGCTACAACAACAGAAAGATTAGGATTTGAAGGAAGGGAAGAAGGCGTTTCTGCTTATGCAGTGGTGTTGATTCAAAAATAAAATGACAAAGATTCAACAAAATATATCTTTAAAACCATATAATACATTTGGAATAGATGTACAAGCAAATCAATTTGTTGAAGTTTCAAATCAGTTAGAATTAAAAGAAGTTTTAGAAGCTAATCAAGAACCATTATTAATTTTAGGAGGAGGAAGTAATATTCTTTTGACTAAAAATTTTGAGGGTTTAGTTCTAAAAAATAATTTTAAAGGTACCCAAGTAATTAAAGAAACTGAAGAAGATGTGATGCTCAAAGTTGGAGGAGGGGAGATTTGGCATGAGTTTGTTTTGTATTGTGTAAACAATAATTTTGCAGGAATTGAAAACTTATCTCTAATACCTGGAAACGTAGGAGCAAGTCCAATGCAAAATATTGGAGCTTATGGTGTTGAAGTAAAAGATGTTATTACAGAAGTTGAAGCAATTAGTCTAAAGGATTTTTCGGTAAGAAATTTTACTAATCAAGAATGTGAATTTGGTTACAGAACGAGTATTTTTAAAACTACAGAAAAGGGAAATTATTTTATTAGTTCAGTTACATTTAGGTTAAAAAAACAGCCAAATATAAATACAAGTTATGGAGCAATTAATAATGAGTTAGAAAATAGAGGGATTAAAGCACCAACAATTAAAGATGTAAGTGATGCTGTAATTGCAATAAGACAGAGTAAGTTGCCCGACCCTACTAAAATTGGTAATTCAGGTAGTTTTTTTAAAAACCCAGTTGTTTCCGAAGCAGATAAAACTAAAATTCTAGAAAAATATATTGATGCTCCAAATTATATTCAACCAGATGAAACATATAAAATGGCTGCAGGCTGGCTAATTGAACAGTGTGGATGGAAAGGGAAAAGAGTTGCTAATTATGGTGTTCATGATAAGCAGGCGTTGGTTTTGGTTAACTATGGAGGTGCTTCAGGAAAAGAAATTTTTGATTTATCATCAGATATCATAAAATCGGTAGAAAAGAAATTTGGAATAACATTAGAAAGAGAGGTTAATATTCTTTAGAATTTAATTTGTTGTTATAAAAAAAATACTACATTTGCAGTCCGTAAAAAATTAAAGAGACCAAGAAATGGCAAAAAAAGGAAATAGAGTACAAGTTATAATGGAGTGTACAGAGCACAAAGAGAGCGGAATGTCTGGTACTTCAAGATACATTACTACTAAGAATAAAAAGAATACTCCTGACAGAATGGAGTTAAAAAAGTATAATCCAATACTTAAAAAAGTTACTGTTCACAAAGAAATTAAATAATTAAGTTATGGCTAAGAAAACCGTTGCATCGTTACAAACAGCAGGAAAAAGTTTAACCAAAGTTATTAAAATGGTTAAATCAGAAAAAACTGGTGCTTATGCTTTTCAAGAAAGTATTGTACCTAATGATAAAGTACAAGAATATTTATCAAAAAAATAATTCAATAATATTGTATAAATTTAAGCTTCTTTCATTTTAGAAAGAAGCTTTTTTTTTATTAGCTATATGGCATTTTTCAATCTGTTTTCAAAAGAAAAGAAAGAAGTTTTAGACAAGGGACTGGATAAAACAAAGCAAACTTTTTTCTCTAAATTATCTAAAGCTGTAGTTGGTAAATCTAAAGTTGATGCTGAGGTTTTAGATAGTCTTGAAGAGATATTAGTTACTTCTGATGTTGGAGTGGATACAACCCTAAGAATTATAGAAAAGATTGAAGCTAGAATCGCTAGAGATAAATATGTTGGGACATCAGAGTTAAATCAAGTATTAAGAGAAGAAGTAGCTTCTTTATTAGAAGAAAACAATACTGGAGATTATAAAGAAATTGAAATTCCACAGCAAGATGAACCTTATGTAATTATGGTTGTTGGAGTAAATGGGGTTGGTAAAACAACAACGATTGGTAAATTAGCTTATCAATTAAAAAAGCAAGGTAAAAGTGTAATACTTGGAGCTTCAGATACATTTAGAGCTGCTGCTGTTGACCAATTGAAAATTTGGGCAAAAAGAGTAGATGTTCCAATTGTTGAGCAAGGAATGAATGCCGATCCAGCTTCTGTTGCTTTTGATACATTACAATCTGCAAAAGCAAAAAATGCAGATGTTGTCATTATTGATACAGCAGGACGTTTGCATAATAAAGTTAACTTAATGAATGAGTTATCTAAAATTAAGCGTGTAATGCAAAAGGTAGTTCCTGATGCACCTCATGAGATTTTATTGGTTTTAGATGGTTCAACTGGGCAAAATGCATACGAACAAGCCAAACAATTTTCTTTAGCAACCGAGATTAATGCCTTAGCAATTACGAAGCTAGATGGAACGGCAAAAGGTGGAGTTGTAATTGGAATTTCTGACCAATTTAAAATTCCTGTAAAATACATAGGTGTTGGTGAAGGAATGGAAGATTTGCAAGTATTTAATAAATATGAGTTTGTTGATTCATTGTTTAAAGAAGATTAGATTCCGTGTTCAAGGTTTAAGGTTTTGTCTTCAAGATCTTTAAAATCAATCTATGAAAAACCTAATTCTAAGTTTCTTCTCACTTGTCAGTTTACAATTCTCTGCACAAGAAACTAAAACGTATCAAATTGGAGATTTTGCTTACGGAGGAATCATTTTTTGGTTAAATGAAACTGGCGAACATGGATTAGTTTGTACTAAATCAGATATTGCTGAATCAACCCAATGGGATACTGAAATTGATTTTAAGGATGTGCAAACTGGTCGTGAATATCCACCAGAAAGAAACACGAAATCAGTTGCAATTAAAGATGGTATTTATGCAGGCAAAGAGAATACGCAATCAATCATCAAATTTGTAGGTAAAAGTGAGATGCCTTATGCAGCACTCATTTGTGATGAATATATCTTAGAAATAGATAGTATTATTTATGATGATTGGTATTTGCCTTCGAGAGAAGAATTAAATATGATGTATTTAAATCGTACAATAATTAATGCAACAGCAATCCAAAAAGGTGGAGATTCTTTAAATAAAAAAAGGTATTGGAGCTCTACAGATATAGATTGTAGCGAAAAACCACACTGTTTTATGGATAAAGTTCATGCTGCTTATGGACATGACTTTTCATTAGGAAGTAAAAAGTACCAATTAGCAAGTAGAAAATATATGCCATACTCTGTAAGGGCAATCCGATCTTTTTAAATAATTTTAAGTTTTAATAAAACCACTCAACTTGAAAACCAAAACACTCAAAAAAAATAAAGTTAACGTAATTACTTTAGGCTG
>CAXBPN010000069.1:0-10718 GCA_963977515.1 uncultured Flavobacteriales bacterium | reverse complement strand
TGTCAGTTTTATATTGTAGAAGGAAGAACATTTACAAGAGCAGAAATTGATAAAATGTTAAAAGGAAAAAATGCTAGAAGGGAAGAACCGATAGTATATACAGAGGAACAGTATAAGATTTATGAAACGATTGGAGGCTACCCATCTTTAGATATGGATTATACTGTTTTTGGAGAAGTGCTAGAAGGATTGGATGTAGTAGATAAAATTACAGCAGTTGATACTGACAAAAGAAATAGACCAATAAAAGACATTAAAATGACTATTAAAATAGTTAAAAAGTAAGGATGAAAGAAAAGATAGCAGCACTCTTAAATGAAGTTGAGCAGTTTAAAGCAGATAGTCAAGAAAATATTGAAGCGTTTAGAATAAAAATTCTTGGAAGCAAAGGTGTTTTAAAAGATTTATTTGCTGATTTTAAAAATGTTCCTAATGAGCAAAAAAAGGAAGTAGGGCAATTAATTAACGAGTTAAAAGAGAAAGCTCAAGATAAAGTTAATGAATTAAAAAATAACTTAACAACTTCTGAGGATAGTGCAGGTGCAATAGATTTAACTAAACCAGGCTATCCAACTCCTTTAGGTAGTCGTCATCCTATTTCATTAGTAAGAAAAGAGATTATAGATATTTTTTCTCGTATTGGGTTTACGGTTTCAGAAGGACCAGAAATTGAGGACGATTGGCATAATTTCTCAGCTTTAAATTTTCCGCCAGAACACCCAGCAAGAGATATGCAAGACACATTTTTTGTAAAGTCTGATGATAAAGAAATGGCGTTAAGAACACATACTTCGTCTGTTCAAGTTCGAATTATGGAAAACACCAAACCTCCAATCAGAACATTATCGCCAGGACGAGTTTACCGTAATGAAGCTATTTCTGCTCGGGCACATTGTTTTTTCCACCAAGTAGAAGGTTTATACATTGCTGAGAAAGTTTCTTTTGCCGACTTAAAACAAACACTTTTATACTTTGCTAAAGAAATGTTTGGAGAAAAAACAGAAATCAGGTTAAGACCATCATACTTCCCATTTACTGAACCAAGTGCTGAAATGGATGTGAGTTGTTCTGTTTGTAATAGCAAAGGCTGTAATGTATGTAAATACACTGGATTTTTAGAAATATTGGGTTGTGGTATGGTTGATCCAAGCGTGCTTGAAAATTGTGGTATTGATAGCAAAAAATATTCAGGGTTTGCCTTCGGGATGGGGGTAGAACGAATAGCAATGTTAAAATATAAAGTAAACGATTTACGTCTATATTCTGAAGGAGATATTCGATTTTTAGAACAGTTTAAATCGGCTTTTTAAAAGCTAAGTATTCGAAAGAGCGGTTGGTGCATATTGTAGTGCGTTCCTGTCAAACAGGGCAGAGCAACGATACGAGAATCCGCAGCCCAAAATATGCACATTGTTACCAACGGGCAGTGTGTCCTGCGTTATTTGGGATAAAAAATAGTCTATAAAAACCATCTACAAAATGAATGGTACCAACTCACAAAATTGTCAAAAAAGAATAACTGCTCGCAAGCAAAATGCAATGGACAGCAAAATACAAAAGTGAAATTAGTAGAGGCAATACAAGCCCATTGATTAGCGGGCTTTTTGTTTATCTGAAACACACTAATTTTTTAAAAAGTTAATCAGTATTTTTGTTTTCTTAAAAAGAGAGAAACACAATGAACTTTATAGAAGAATTGAGATGGAGAGGTATGATTCATGACATCATGCCTGGAACCGAAGAAGAATTTGCAAAAGGAATGACCTCTGCATACATTGGATTTGACCCAACAGGAGATTCATTACACATAGGAAGTTTAGTTCAAATTATGATTCTAGTTCATTTGCAACGAGCAGGCCATAAGCCTTTTGCTTTAGTTGGTGGCGCTACAGGTATGGTTGGAGATCCGTCTGGGAAATCTCAAGAACGAAACTTATTAGACAATGAAACGTTACAATATAATTTAACTTGCATTCAAAAACAATTGGAACAATTTTTAGATTTTGGTGCAATTGAGAATTCGGCAGAAGTTGTAAATAATTACGATTGGTTTAAAAACATGAATTTTCTTGACTTTATTCGTGATGTGGGAAAACACATTTCTATCAACTACATGATGAGTAAAGATTCTGTAAAATCTAGATTGGAAACAGGAATGTCGTTTACCGAGTTTAGCTACCAATTGGTTCAGGGTTATGATTTTTACTGGTTATGGAAAAACAAAAACTGTAAAGTTCAATTGGGAGGTTCTGACCAATGGGGAAATATTGTTACAGGTACGGAGTTGATTAGAAGAAAAGGTAGTGGAGAAGCTTTTGCATGCACTACTCCGCTGATTAAAAAAGCGGATGGTACTAAGTTTGGGAAAACAGAAGGTGGTAATGTTTGGTTGGATAAAACCAAAACTTCGCCATATAAATTTTATCAATATTGGATTAATTCATCTGATGAAGACGCAAGCAATTATATTAGAATTTTTACTTTATTAACTAAAGAAGAAATTGAAGCCATTGAGAAAGAGCATAACGAAGCTCCACATTTAAGGTTATTACAAAAAACTTTAGCTAAAAATATTACTATCCGTGTTCATTCTCAAGAGGATTATAATGCCGCATTAAGTGCCTCAGAAATTTTATTTAAAAACGGAGATGAAGCTATTGCTGGACTAAAAGCTTTACCTGAAAATATTTTTAATGATGTGTTTGAAGGTGTTCCTCAAGCTGAAATTAGTTTAGCTGAACTAGAATCTGGAATCGGGATTATTGATGGGTTATCTGCTAAAACAAACTTTTTAGCTTCTAATGGAGAGGCAAGAAGAGCTTTAAAAGAAAACTCAATAAGTGTTAATAAAAACAAAGTAGCCGATGATAAATTATTAACTACCGAAGATTTGATTAATGGACGATCTATTTTAATCCAAAAAGGAAAAAAGAATTATTACTTAATAAATGCTGTTTAAAATAAACCCTTTTTTGTTTTTTCTATTTTTGATGGTTTTACTGTCAAGCTCATTATATGCTCAAAACCAAAACGTATTGGTTGTTCCTTATACTCGATTTCAGTTTATATCCGAGTTTAGCATAGAAGAAATTGCCACCCAGAACAACGTGAGTTCTGATGAGGTATTTTCTACTTACCAAAATGCGTTAAAAGAAGCGTTCTCCTCATCAAAAAACAATCAATTCACATTTATTCCGATAGAACAAGAAGCTTATGATGAAAGTAAAAAATTTATCCGATACAATATTGATAAATTTAAAGGTAGAAAATACAATGCGAGTAATCTATCTTTACTTACTGATGATGTATTTAATGCTCTTTTAAAAAAACATAATGCTACCCATATTCTATTTGTTAATTGGTATAATATTTCTAAATCTGTTCATACTGTTTATGTTGGTGACAGAAACAAAAGAGCAAAATACTCAACTCACAGAATAGACTATGATGTTTATAACAATAAAAAAGTTAGAGTTCTTGGAAAAGGAAATGTACCCCTACAATGTGGAGATTTTCCTTCTGAATCGATTATTAATCATAAATCTTTAAATGCGAGCGAATTAACTATTTGTTATAAAGATTTAATTGATGAACTAGTTGATGACTTAAATTCTCTTTCTACCGAATAAGCTCTTTTTCCCCTTGTATTATCTCTATTTTGCTGTATTGTGATTAATTTCGTTCAAAAATTATCTAACTATTAATGTCGTTTCTTCGCTTGTTTTTTTTGTTTGTATGGACATTCTTGTTAATGTTAATTGCACCTCTTTTTATCCCATTTACATTTAATCGTCAGTTTCCATTAGTTCTAGCTCGTACTGTTTTTTCGCCTGTTTTATTATGGATAGCGGGTGTTAAATTAACAGTAAAAGGGAGAGAGAATGTTCCTTTAAATAAACCAGTAATATTTGTTGCCAACCATTGTTCTCATTTAGACATCGGCACCCTATGTAGAAGCTTACCTGTAAACTTACATTTTATTGGAAAAAAAGAATTGATATGGGCTCCTGTTGTGGGTTGGTATATGTGGGTTGCTGGTCATATTTTTATTGATAGAAGTAATAAACAAAAAGCCATAAAAAGTTTAGCGAAAGCTGCACAAAAAATTAAATCTGGCAAAAGTGTGGTTATGTACGCTGAAGGGACTAGAAGTAAAGACGGAAAGCTTGGTGTATTTAAAAAAGGTGCTTTTCATTTGGCTGTTCAGTCTGGCGTAGCAATAGTTCCAATAAGTATAAAAGGAACTTTTAATGTTTGGTCAGTAAACAGTAATAAAATTACCCCAGGAAATGTTTTTGTAGAAATAGGCAAACCTATTGAATCAACTAAATATAGTAAATACACTATTAAAGATTTTATTGCCGATACCAGAGAGGTTATTCTCCAAATGCAACGCTAGTTATATCTTTTATTCCCCATATTAATTTAATGGGACAGTTAATACAGGAATGCTAGATTGTTCAATAAGAGACTCGCTTGTTCCATCCATAAATAAATTGTATAAAAACCCATGTTTATGGTGTCCAATAACAATTAAATCAACATTTAATTTTTCTGACTCTTTAATGATGGTTTCTACTGTACTCCCCTGAACCAATAACCCTTCTGCATCAACACCTTTTTCTTCCATTTCATCAGCATATTTTTGTAATGTTCTGTGTTCTTCTCTTAAATCTTGAGCTAAAGTATCACGAATATACTGAGGGCCAGTTCCATAACCAATAAAATCTGGCTCGGGAGCGGCAATATGAACTAACCATACTTTTGCTCCAAATTTTGCAGCTATCTCGGTTGCCCTTTCCATAAGTAAGTTTGATTGATCTTCAAATTCAATGGTTACTAGTATGTTTTTCATTTTGCTTGGTTATTATTAGTTTATAATCATGAATAAATTTAACATTTTTTTGTGGTTTTTCATTAAGTAGATTTATACAAAATTATCTTATCCATAGTTTTAAACTTTGGATAAGGTTAAAATTACTCAACTAAGTTCGTTTTCTTATTACATTTTCCTGGTTTTAAAAATCTTGAAGATGTATATTTACAACGGAATATTTCCATGTTTCTTTTTAGGTAAAGTATCTACTTTATTTTCAAGCATTTTAAATGCTCTTATTAACTTTTCTCTGGTTTGTTCTGGCTTAATTACTTCATCCACATAACCTCTTGCCGCAGCATTATATGGGTTAGCAAACATTTCTGCATAATCAGCTTCTTTCTCTTTCAGTTTCTCTTCTGGATTAGCAGCTTCTTTTATCTCATTTTTAAAAATAATTTCTGCTGCTCCTTTAGCTCCCATTACTGCAATTTCGGCTGTTGGCCATGCGTAATTTAAATCTGCTCCAATATGTTTAGAGTTCATTACATCATAAGCTCCGCCATAAGCTTTACGAGTAATCACTGTAATTCTTGGCACCGTAGCTTCACTAAACGCATATAATAATTTAGCTCCATTTGTAATTATTGCATTCCACTCTTGGTCAGTTCCTGGTAAAAACCCTGGAACATCTTCAAAAACTAATAAGGGAATGTTAAACGCATCACAAAACCGAACAAATCGAGCTCCTTTTTGAGAAGACTTAATATCTAAAACTCCTGCTAAAAATGAAGGTTGATTGGCAACAATACCAATTGATCTTCCAGCTAGACGAGCAAAGCCTACAACTATATTTTCTGCAAAATCTTTATGTATTTCATAAAAACTATCAGCATCTACAGTTCCTTCAATTACTTCTTTAATATCGTAAGGCTGATTAGCACTATCAGGCACAATAGTGTTTAATTTTTCTCTTTTTTCGTTTCCTATTTCGTAAGGCAACATTATTGTCTCTTCCTCACAGTTTTGAGGCATGTAGGATAATAATTTTTTTATCCCGTTAATACACTCTATTTCATTCGCATAAGTTAAATGGGTCACTCCTGATTTTGTTGAATGAGCAGATGCTCCTCCTAAATCTTCTGAGCTTACCTCCTCATGTGTAACCGTTTTTACAACGTTTGGTCCAGTTACAAACATGTATGAGGTGTTTTCGACCATCATAATGAAATCGGTTAAAGCTGGAGAATAAACGGCTCCACCAGCACAAGGTCCCATTATAGCTGACAACTGTGGAATAACACCGCTCGCTTGAGTATTTTTATAAAAAATATCGGCATACCCCGCTAAACTTACTACCCCTTCTTGGATACGTGCTCCGCCTGAATCATTCAATCCAATTACAGGAGCTCCATTTTTCATGGCCATGTCCATTACTTTACAAATTTTTTCGGCATGGGCTTCAGCCAAAGAACCTCCTAAAACGGTAAAGTCTTGAGCAAAAACATATACTAAACGTCCATTAATTGTTCCATAACCTGTTACAACTCCATCCCCTAAAAATTTAGTTTTATCTAACCCAAAATTAGTTGAGCGGTGTGTTACCAACATTCCTATCTCTTCAAAAGAACCATCATCTAATAAAAAATGAATTCTTTCTCTTGCTGTTAATTTTCCTTTTCCGTGTTGCGATTCTATCCTTTTTTCTCCTCCACCTTTCTTCGCTTCTTCAATTTTACCTTCTAAAGTTTCAAACTTATTTTGCATATCATTTCTTTTTTCAGATAGTAAAAATAAAAAATACTGCTAATATATTAGGGGAAATGTTAATTTAGTATGCAACAATTAATTTGTTATACTATGCAAGAGGAGAATATTATCCCTGAAAACTCACCCAATAATGAAGGAAAAGCTTCAAATGAATTAAAGTTTAGCTTTTTAAAATTCTTTGTTTTATTACTTGACTACTTTAAAAACGTAGTAAATATTCGTGACGAGGTAGATTATGAGGGATCAGTTTCTAGCATACAAAAAGACATTGATTTTAAGGGGGTTAATGTATGGATTTTAGGAGCCTCTATTGTAATTGCCTCTATTGGGTTAAATGTAAACTCTACTGCCGTTATTATTGGAGCCATGTTAGTTTCTCCACTAATGGGTCCAATTGTGGGCATAGGACTGTCTATTGGTATTAACGATTTTAAAATGTTAACTCGTTCTTTAAAAAGTTTAGGTACGGCAGTTTTAATTAGTGTTCTTGTTTCTACTATATATTTTTTATTAACCCCTTTTGGCGAAGTACAATCTGAGTTAATTGCTAGAACTAAACCTAACTTATTGGACGTATTGGTCGCTATTTTTAGTGGAATAGCCCTAATTGTAGCAAAAACTAAAAAAGGTACCGTTGCAAGTGTAATTTTAGGGGTTGCGATTGCTACAGCCTTAATGCCACCTTTATGTACTGCGGGGTATGGTTTGGCAAATGGTAATTGGCAATTCTTTTTAGGTGCTTTTTACTTGTTTTTAATCAACTCTGTTTTTATCGCACTATCAACTTGGCTAATTGTTAAGTACTTAAAGTTCCCTTTAGCCTGCTATATAAATCCTGCAAGACAAAAAAGGGTAAAAAACTATATTTTAGTTATCTCTTTAATTATTATCATTCCTAGCGGTTTTACTTTTTGGTCAACCATTCAAGAAAGTCTTTTTGAAAGCGAAGCTGAAACATTTATTTCTGAAAATTTTATGTTTGAAGGAAGTGAGGTTATTAATAAAAAAATAACCTATAACACAAAAAAGCCCTCTACCATTGAAGTTTTTATGATAGGTGAAATAATTAATGCTAAAAGTGAAAAAGAACTTAATAATAAGCTCGAATCTTCTGGAATTAAAAATGTTAATCTAAAAATTTATCAGTCGAAAGATAAAACAGATGAAATTGCTGGTAAATTAAGTGCAGAAGTTAAAACAGGGATTATTGAAGAAATTTATCGTAAAAACGAAGATTTAATTAAAAATAAAGACCAAAAAATTGAATTCTTAGAAACTGAATTAATGAAGTATCGTAGAGATACTATTCCTTTTACTTCGATAAAAAAAGAAATAAAAATCCAATATCCACAAATTACAAAATTATCCTACGGAATTACCATTAGAACTGATTTTGAATCACATCAAGATACCTTACCTGTTTTTTATATTACTTGGGGAAACAATACTCTTGATATAAACACTAAAGAGAAAACTAATGCACTAGAACAATGGTTAAGAGTTAGATTAGATAATGAAAAAGTAACTGTTATTAATTACTAGGTTTCTAAAACAATTAATGAAATACTCAGAAGCTAGTCAAGATTTTTTTCAGCAAGTTTATCAAGTTTGCCGAGAAATACCTAAAGGAAGAGTAACGACTTATGGTGCAATTGCAAAATATTTAGGAGCAGCTCGAAGTTCTAGAGTTGTTGGCTGGGCAATGAATGGTGCTCACTCTCAAACAGAACCAGTCCCCGCTCAACGAGTAGTTAACAGAAATGGTCAGCTTACAGGTAAAATTCATTTTTCAACACCATTTGAAATGGAAGAGAAGTTAAAGCTCGAAGGCATCCTAGTTAAAAATGATACCATTATAGAGTTTAAAAAATATTTCTGGGACCCATCTATTGAATTAGCTTTATAAAACTTCTTAACTAAAGGTCTCTTCACAAAAGAGCAAGAATAATTCATTCCTCTTTATCTCCCCTTGAGGGGAGAATTTAGTAATTTTACCCTTGAAAAATAACTACTATGAGTTTCGAAGAAAAAGATATACGTGAAGCATTAAGCTTCGTGATTGAACCTGATTTAAAAAAAGATATTGTTGAGCTAAATTTAGTTTCTAATATTCAATCAGAAAGCAATAACGTAAATTTCGATTTGCAGATTAACAATCCTGCAATGCATAATAAAAAAAGAATTATTGAGGCTTGTGAGCTTCATTTGAATAGAGTACTAAAAACGGAAGTTGAGTTAACTATTAATATTACTCCTATTCCAAAAGCTCATGAAACACCAAAATCAAACAAAGTTTTACCAAACGTTAAAAACATTATTGCAATTGCATCTGGTAAAGGTGGTGTTGGAAAATCTACTACAACAGCTAATTTAGCTGTTGCCTTGGCTCAAAAAGGATATAAAGTAGGATTAGTTGATGCTGATATTTATGGACCTTCTATGCCGCTTATGTTTAATGTAGAACATGAAAAACCAATGCCTGTAGAGGTAAATGGTAAAAGCATGATTAAACCAGTTGAAAGCTATGGCGTTAAATTATTATCAATTGGATTTTTTGCGAACACAGATCAAGCAGTTGTTTGGAGAGGACCAATGGCTACAAAAGCATTAACTCAATTGTTTACTGAGGCTAATTGGGGAGAATTGGATTATATGCTAATCGATTTACCTCCAGGAACAGGAGATATTCATTTATCATTAGTACAAACAGTCCCTGTAACTGGAGCTATAATTGTAAGTACCCCTCAAAAAATGGCATTAATTGATGCTCGTAAAGCTGTTGGAATGTTTAAGTTAGAGCAAATTAATGTGCCGGTTTTGGGTATGATTGAAAACATGGCTTACTTTACTCCTGCTGAACTACCAAATAATAAATATTACATTTTTGGAGAGAACGGACTAAAAAATTTAGCTAAAGAACAAAATTTACCATTATTAGGGGAGATTCCTTTGGTACAAAGTGTTAGAGAAGCTGGAGATGCTGGAAGACCAGCAGTTTTACAAGAAAACACGCCACAAGCTAAAGCCTTTATGGATTTTGCTGAAAATGTAATTGCTCAAGTTAATTTAAGAAACAAAGAATTAGAACCCACACAAAAAGTAGAAATAACAAATATGGACGGCTGTTCAACTAAATAAAAAAGTCTTAAATTGCAATGGTATTTTTGTAAAACACAATGAACAAAAAAGAAATAATTGATAAAGTTAACAATGCTCTTGAACAAATTCGCCCGTTTTTGATAGATGATGGTGGAGATATCGAGTTAATTGAAGTAACTGATGATTTAACTGTTAAAGTTAAATTACTAGGTGCATGTAAAAGTTGTTCAATGAGTGCTATGACTTTAAAAGGTGGTGTTGAAGAATCAATTAAAAGAGTAGTTCCTGAATTAAAAGGAGTTATTGCAATTGAAGACGAAACAATAAATTGTCATTAAAAATGTAAACTTTCACAATTATGAAAAGAAGAATAACATTTTTAACTCTTATTATTCTTTCATTTTCTAGCTTCGGTCAGAATTATAAATTATTTAACCCCGAAAAAGAAACCCACTTTATTTCTCCTGCCAATATTATTTATTCCATTCGAATAGATTCTTTTTTTGTGTCAGGAGCTGATACCATATTTCATAATCATAAGATTTTGACACCTCCTGTAAATGGAAATTCCTCTTGCAATTTGATACTTTCTGATACTTCTTGGATAGGACATAAAATTGTTTCGAAAATTAATGGGGACTATCTTTTTCATACCCAACAAAACGATATCATTTTAATTAAATCAAAAGCACTATTAAATGATAGTTGGAAACTGTTTAACTATACCAATGGAGATTACATTGAAGCTACCATTACCAATATCAATCAACAACCCATATTAGGAAATATTGATAGTGTAAAAACGATTACTCTACAAGCCAAAAACAATTTAGGCACTAACATTTCCAATGTTTTCAACAATAAAACTATTTCATTTTCCGAAAATTATGGGTTCGTAGAAACCTATTCTTTTAAAGATTTTCCATTCAATAATGCTAAATATACTCTAACAGGTTTTTCTAACCCTGACAATGGAATTACAAACCTAACTGCTACAGAAATTTTCGATTATGATGTCGGAGATGAGTTTCAT
>CAXBPN010000068.1:0-10768 GCA_963977515.1 uncultured Flavobacteriales bacterium | reverse complement strand
ACTTTAATATTCACTCTCTATTTCTTATTTTTTAAATTTATTTAGGACGGGATTGTTATCAAATTATTTTTATAAAAATAATTACTGACTTAAAATTCTAAATAAACACTTATCAGGTTAAACTCTCACCCCAACTACACAAACATCATCAATTTGTTCAAGGTTACCTTTCCAATCTTCAAACATATTATCTAGTGTCTGTTTTTGACCTTCCATGTTTTTATCTTGCACTGAAAGCAACAATTGTTTTAATGATTTAAGCTTAAACTTCTTGCCTTTTTCTCCTCCAAACTGGTCGGCATAACCGTCACTAAATGTATAAATACTATCTCCTTTTTGGAGTTGTATTTCCTTTTCTGTAAATGGTTTTAGCTCCCCTGAATATAAGCCGACTGGTTGTTTGTCGGCCTTGTGTTCTATCAATTGAAAATTGTCATTGCTTATCGAAATGTTGTAAGATTGATTATCCATTTCTTGAGTTGATTGAGATTCCGGGTCAAGCCCGGAATGACGAATTGGACGAATAATCCAAGCTGGGTTATTTGCTCCAGCAAAAGTTAATTTATTCGTGTTTTTATCCCAAACACATAATGCTAAATCCATTCCATCTTTTTGTTGAGTGTCTATCCCTTTTTGCTCTAATGCCTTTATAATTTTTTCACGCAACTTATTCAATATTACTGAAGGCTCAGTAATGTTGTTTTCAACAACAATTTCATTAAAAAAGCTAATGCCTAACATACTCATAAATGCCCCAGGAACACCATGTCCAGTACAATCGGCAGCTACCCATATAGCTAAGTTTGTTTCGGTATGAAAAGCCCAAAAGAAATCGCCACTAACAACGTCTTTAGGTTTTAATAACACAAAATGTTCCGATGAAATTTGATTCCAATATTCATCACTTGTTAATAAAGCGGCTTGTATTCGTTTAGCATAATTTATACTGTCTGTAATTTCTTGATGCTGCTCTTCTACAATTTCCTTTTGATGTGTTATTTCTATATTTTTTTGAGTCAATAAAATATTATTTCGTTTACGCTGTTGGTTTGCTCGATATACAAAAACTAAAAACCCTAGTAGTATAATTCCAACTCCCAAAGAACCAAATAATTGAATAGATTTCCGCTTCGATTCTTCACTAGCTTTTTCTAATTCTATGTCTTTAATTGCATTGGTTTTATTTAACAACTCTATTTCTTGTTCTTTACGTTCGCTTTGGTATTTTTTCTCTAGCTCATTTATCAATTCGGTGTTTTCTTTATTGGTAACACTATCTGCTAAGGCAATATATTGCGATTGATGATAATATGCTTTATCAAACTTCTTTAGTTTCTCGTAAGCCATTGATAATCCTTTATGTGATTTAATCACATAATCCATATATCCTGTATTTTCGGCATTTGTTAAAGCTTCTTGGTATAAATTTAACGCTTTATGGTATTCGCCTCTTTTATTATAACTTTTAGCGGCTGCAATTTGTGAAACAGCAATTTTCCCATAACTTCCTATTTCTTTTTTTATCTTAATTGCTTTTAAAGCATATTCCAATGCTTTGTCGTCCTCATTAGTTAATTCATAATTAACACTTAGGTTATTATAACATTGAGCAATTAATGGTTTATCTCCAAGTTCTAGAAAAATAGCTAATGCTTCTAAAAAATGTTTACGTGCTTCCTCGTATTTCTCCAAATAATCATAAGCCGTGCCTTCGCTTGTTAAGGCTATTCCATAATGTTTTGTAGCATTAATTGCTTTTGCTAATTTCTTTTGTTTTGCATAAACCTTTAAAGCTTCGGTATAGTTTTTTTGTCCAATATAAATTAACCCAATGTTTGCCATTGTGCCTATAGTCATATTAGTGTCTTTAAGATTTTCGTAAATTTCTATTGCTCTTAAATAAAGCTTAATTGCTTCAGTTGGGTTTCCTGCAATATCATGCATTATTCCTGTATTGTTAAACGATTGTCCGGCACCAATACTATCGCCAATTTCTATTTTTATTTCTCCTGCTTTTTCAAAATTACCTCGAGATTTTTCATACTCTCCGGCATAATAATAAGCAATGCCTATATCGTTAAAAGCTTCTGCAATTCCATTTTTATTTTCCTGTTTTTTATGTGCCTTTTGTGCTTTGGTATAATATTCAACTGCTAAAGGATATTTTCCAACTGCTTGTGCAGTTAAAGCATATTCTCGATATGCCTCAGCTATTTCATTTTGATTTTCAATCTTTTCAGCTAATTCAATCGCTTTTTGATTGTAATAAAATGCTGAATCTTCATTATTTTTTCGATGATTTGCAGCTAATTGCTCATACACCAATATTTTAACTGTATCGTGAGCATTTGACTGAACAACCTGCAACAAACTATCGTTAGTTGAACCTAAAAGAAGGTTTGTGGTTAATAATGTTATTAAAAAAAGAAGTCTATTTAACATTGTGTTGCTATTATACTACTCAATAATACAAATATTTAGGCATAATTTAAACATCACTATCATCTTCTTCCTCAATAATTTCCGTTTATCATTTATTCTATTGAAAATAAGCAATAAATTGAGCATCTTTGTTGGCTATAAAACTAACTAAGAACTACATGACTAACAAAACGCTATTAATTGCTTCGGCAATCCTATTTATATTTGGTTGTAAACCTACCGAAACTATAAATTTACCTGAGCAGGTAATTGAGATAAATGACCCCAACAAACTTCCTGAGCCAGCGATTTACCAAGCTTCAAACACTAGGATTTTTGATTTAATACACACTAAATTAGATGTAAAATTTAATTGGGAAAAAGCTTATTTATATGGTAAAGCAGAACTTACATTAAAACCTTATTTTCATGCTAACAATACTTTAGCGCTAAATGCAAGAGGTTTTGACATTAACAAAGTTCAATTAGTTGGCGAAAACAACATCGATTTAAAATACCATTATGACAATGAGCTTTTAATTATTGATTTAGACAAAGAATATACACGAAATGATACGTTAAAAATATTTATCGATTATACCGCAAAACCCGATGAATTAACTGAAGGGGGAAGTGATGCCATCTCATCAGATAAAGGGTTATATTTTATTAATCCTCGTGGAGAAGAAAAAGATAAACCTCAACAAATTTGGACACAAGGAGAAACACAATCGAACTCAGCTTGGTTTCCTACAATAGATTCGCCAAACGAAAGATGTACAGGAGAAATTGCAATAACTGTTGAAGAAAAATATAAAACCCTTTCTAATGGAATTTTAAATCTTCAAACTATAAATGCCGATGGAACAAGAACCGATTATTGGGAAATGGACCAACCTCATGCTCCGTATTTATTTATGATGGCAATTGGTGAATTTGATGTTATTAAAGAAACCTGGAAAGGAATAGATGTAGATTATTATTTGGAAAAAGATTATGCTCCTTATGCAAAAGATATTTTTGGATTAACTACCGAAATGCTTGAGTTTTACTCAAACAGACTTGGAGTAAATTATCCATGGAAAAAATACAGCCAAATAGTAGTACGTGATTATGTGTCTGGAGCAATGGAAAATACAACTGCTGTTATTCATGGTGAATTTGTTCAACAAACAAAAAGAGAATTATTGGATGGTAGTGTTGGTGAAGATGTAATTGCTCATGAATTATTTCACCACTGGTTTGGTGATTTAGTTACTTGCGAATCATGGTCTAACTTGCCGCTAAATGAATCTTTTGCAACTTATGGTGAGTATTTATGGAACGAGTATAAATACGGGTTGGACAAAGCAGATTATGGTTTAAGAAATGACCTGTCAGCATATTTACAAGAAGCCCAAGAAACACAAGTTGATATGATTCGTTTTGACTATGAAGCACGAGAAGATATGTTTGATGCTCACTCTTACCAAAAAGGGGGAAGAATATTACACATGCTTAGAAACTACTTGGGAGATGATGCATTTTTTGAATCACTAAAACATTACTTAAACACTCATAAATTTACTGATGTAGAAATGCACGAACTAAGAATTGCTTGTGAAGATGTTTCGGGAGAAGATTTAAATTGGTTTTTTAATCAATGGTTTTATGCAAGCGGACATCCGATGCTAAACATTGATTATGAGTATAATGATTCATTAAAAATTCAGACTGTATATATTAGTCAAGAACAAAACTTTAATACCACACCTTTATATAAATTACCTATTGCTATAGATATTTATGTTGAAGGAAATGTAGAACGAAAAGAAGTAGTTGTAGATAAAGCTATAAATGTTTTTTCTTACGAAATGAGTTCTAAACCAGATTTAGTAAATGTTGATGGTGATAAAATGTTATTGTGTGAAAAAGTGGATAATCATACTAACAAAGAATGGACTTTTATGTACTATAATGCACCAAAATATTTAGACCGATATGAAGCAATAAAAAAATTAGCAGAAGTAAATGAACCATACGCAAATAAAACAATTACTGATGCTCTAGGAGATAAATTTGAACATATTCGTAGAGTCGCAATTAGAAGTTTAGAACTTGCCGTAAAAGAAAATCCTGAGCTTGTAAAAACTAAACTTATTGCTTTAATAAATAAAGAAGAAAACACTAAAGTTAAAGGAGATGCAATAGGAGTATTAGCAAAACATTTTTCAGATGATGATGATGATGTAACAGTAATAGTTAAAAAAGGAGTTGAAGAAGATTCTTATTATATAGCAGGCAAATCATTAAATGCATTAGCTTATTCGAGCAAGGATGATGCTTTAACCTATGCCAAAAAATATGAAAACGAAACAAACTCAACATTAATAAACGCTGTAGCAACTGTTTATGAAAAACACGGTGACCCAGAACAAAATAAATTTTTTATTGACAAATATGCTCAACTTGATGGTTTTGGAAAATATAGCTTTATTTCTTCTTATGGTAATTACTTACAAAATCAACCTGATAATGTGATTCAAGATGCTTTGCCTTTATTAGAAGAAGTGTCACTTAAAGAAGAAGCTTGGTGGATGAGAATGACTGGGATTAATGCTGTTGCCGAACTCGAAAACAAATATGTTCAGCAATTAATCGATTACCGAACAGCATTAAAAACTTTAAAAAATGAATCACAAGAGGCTATCGATTTAAATGCCAAAATTGAAAGTGCAGAAAAACAACGAAGTCAGTTAATGGCAATTATTGAAAAGGTTAAAGAAACCGAAACCAACCCAAGATTAAAACAAATACTTGGAATTAAATAAAAGCTAAAAAGCCCATCAGAACTGATGGGCTTTTTATTTGCACTAACTAAACAGGAAGGAAAAAGGTGGGCTTAAAATCCTACTAATGCCAATCCAACACTAAAAGCGTGTAATTCTGGACCTCTATCATTTTCAAACAAAGGTGTTAAACTATAAGTTGCAAAAGCAGTAAACCATCCATAACCCACACGAGCAGTTAAATCAACTTTAAACGGATTGGTATTAAAGTTTTGATTGTCTTTATATTTTTGAGTATCACCATTTTCTTCATATTTATATTTCATTTTTGTTTTAAACTTATATCCAAGAATAGCTCCTGTTGAAACATGAAATGATTTATTTTTATGTTGGCCTGTATTTATTTCAAACAAAAATGGAGCTGTAATGTAAAAGGTTTTAAATCTGTTTTTAGAATAATTCAAAGTTGTGTCAACAATACCCCAGGTATATTGTTCATTAAATGGAGTTACAGTACTATTTACAAACGACCCTCCATCAGCAATTAAACGAACATTGTTTCTTAACTCATAGTTATTGTACTCTAGTCCTAAACCCGTAACTAATCCTACATGATGTTCTTTAAGCTTGAGAAAATGTTCCCAAAAATTTATTCCCAATTTCCACGATTTCGCATAATCTAATTCCATAAACTGAGTAACCTCTTTTGGATTTGTTTTTTCTAAATCAGGGGCATTTTTAAGGTCAAAACTACCTGATGAATTAACAAAACCATTAATCCCTAAATCAATACCAGCCCAATGATTTCTTCTTTTTTTCGGTGTTTTCTTAATCGAAACGTTATCATCAATGATTAATATTTGCGTATTTCTCCATTTCACTCTAGTTGTATCATTTACAACACTTACATTTTTATTAGCTGTGTTCACATTTACACTTTCATCATCTCCAACTCTCACTCCTGTTTTACCAACGGTTACATTTACATCATCGCTACTATCACTACTTTTAATACTTATGTTTATAACGCCATCCTCAGTATTTACATCTGCTGCTCCTGATTTTTGAATTCTACTTACTGTTGGACTTCCATACACATCCACATCAGAAGCTCCACTCGCAGTTCCTGAAATTTCTTCTGCGGCATAAATGTCCACATCAGAAGCTCCAGAGGCATCTACAGTTACCTTGTTTACCTCAAAAGATTTTGATTTAAGCGTAGAAGCTCCAGATAAAGAGACATCAAACGTTTTTGCGAATCCTTTAAGTTTAATTGAACTAGCTCCTGATGAAGTTAACTTAACATCTTGTGCATTTAAATCTAAATCAAGACTTGACGCACCACTTGTTTTAATATTAAAGTTAGAGGCATTAATCGCATCATTTGCTTTAACAGATGATGCCCCGCTAACTTCTACGGAATTTAAGGTTTGATAGCTAATTGTTAATCGCATATCACTAGCTGCTTTCACTTTACCTTTTACATAAACTTCTAAAATATTTCCCTTTATTTCTGTAATAATGTTTTCAATGTATTGTTCAGGAACCCCTTCTATAAGAACAGTGCTTGTAGATGCTTCTTTCAATTCAACATTAAATGCAGATGAAATTTTTACTCCTGTAAATGAAGCTAAACTTCTTTCTGTACTTTGAGCATAACCTATTGTTGTTAAAACAAAAAGGGCTATTATAAATGATAATTTTTTCATGATTTTATATTCTAGTTTTTTTAATGTCTTCTGTTTTTATAGCTAATAAAACAAGTATTTATTATTGTTTGATAATATGACGAACTGAGGTTAGGATTTGTTACAACTTCTATTAAATTATTTTCTAACTTTTTTAGAAAATGAGAATCCACCTATGTTTAAGGCATATTGTTCAACCTCATCTTCTTCATTTTTAGTTTTATCTACTCGTGCATTTTTACCTGCTACTTTAGCTAATAAATCCACCACCATAATTTCTGTTTTCTTATTTGGCTCCGGATTTTCTTCTTTTAAGACTTTTTCTTGTGCCTCTTTTTTCAAAAACTGACCAACACTTAATGGATTTTGCTTTTTTGTAGTTGTATTATTTTCTGCCAATAGAACTTCATCTTCATAAATTGTTGGCATTATCGTTATGCTATCTTTTTCAATAATTGGCGTCTCCTCCGCAACCAAATTGTTATTTTCAATCTCGGGTTCATTATTAATGATTGGGATTACTCTTTTCTCTTTAACCTTTACTGGTGTTGATTTTTTCTCTTCTGCTACTTGAATTGTATTATTGTCCAATAACTTTTCTATAAAAATTGGTTGTCCTCCAGCAGAACTGTCCTTCTCATTTTCTATAGTATTAACTTCTACTTCTTTATTATCGGCAAAATTATCTTGTGTTTCTTGAACACCTTCTGTATTCAAGTTTTTAACTAAAAAGAAAGCGATTAAAATTGCTGCTGCCGAAGTTGTCCACCAATACAATGGAATAATTTTTCGTTCTCGTTTTAGTGATTCTTTATTCTCAAAAACTACCGCTACTGGTTTTAATATCGCTTTTTGATACAATAAAAAAGCTTTTTCGTTTTCTCGGTCTTCTTTTATTGCCTCTTCTAATTCATTACTTTCAGTAGAAGTATTTAAACCTTCTATTTCAGCAATCATTAAGTTTTCTAAAACATCTTTTTTCAGCTCGTCTTTACCTTCAATCACAATTGCTTCTGATGGCAAAATCATATCGTTTAGCTCTTCCAATTCATGCTTCAATTCAGGGTTTTGCTCAAAAAACAACATTAACTCCGCTATCTTCTCAGCAGAAAGATTCTGCTCCATATAGTCAAGCAAAAATGCCTCGTAGTTATTTTTATTAATTAAGCTCATAATACTTGTTCTATACTTCCTAAATATTGTTTTAAAAATTTTCTTGCTCTAAAAATGTAAACCTTTACTTGAGATTCTGAAAGCTTCGTGATATCTGCAATTTCATCGTAAGCATACCCTTCATAATCTCGTAACATAATAACTGCTTTTTGATCTTCAGGCAACTTATTAATTGCTTCCTGTAATACTTCTTGCAAATCAGAATATTGATTATTTACACTATAACTTTCTTCTTTTACTTCCTTAAAATTTCCTTGTTTTTTTTCCTTTCTAGTAACATCAACTAAGGTGTGATATGCAGTGGTAAACAAATACGATTTTTCTTTACCTTCTTGAACAACATCTTTCTTGTTCCAAAATTTTTCAAACGTATCTTGAATGATATCCTTAGCCTTATCCTCGTCTTTAATGTTTTTCAACACAAAGCGATAAAGATTATCGGAATAATCATCCACACATTTATTAAATTCCCTTACTGTCAATGTCCTGTTTTGTCGTGTTTGTGAGTGTGACGCACACCTCTATTAAAAAGTTACAGTTGTTTTTAAAAAAAGCTATAAAAGCCAATTTTATACCAAATTACTTTTATTTTTGAGTCCAATAAAATCAATGTTTTTCTTTTAGTTGAACCTAAATTTATTTTCTAATAATGAAGCCTGTAAAAAAAGTACACCTAAAAGAAAAAAGAAAAATACATCCTCGAAGTAAACATCGAGAGCGATATGATTTTAAAGCTTTAGTAAACGCTTGTCCAGACTTAAAAGCTTTTGTTGTTATCAATAAGTATGATAATGAAACAATTGATTTTGCTAATCCAGAAGCTGTTAAAACATTAAATAAAGCCCTATTAATGTTACATTACCGTATTAACAATTGGGATATTCCTGAAAATTATTTGTGTCCTCCAATTCCAGGTAGAGCAGATTATATCCATCATGTTGCTGATTTGTTAGGCAATTCTAATTATGGGAAAATACCTGTTGGAAAACATATAACCTGTTTGGATATAGGAATTGGAGCAAGTTGTATTTATCCAATTATTGGAGTTGCTGAGTATGATTGGTCATTTATCGGGTCTGACATTAATAAAACATCATTAGCTTCATCTCAACAAATAATTGATGCTAACTCCAGTTTAACTGGAAAAATAGAATTAAGACTACAATCTAAAGCTAACGACATTATTTATGGTGTTTTGGGTAAAGAAGAGGTTGTGGATTTAATGATTTGCAACCCCCCTTTTCATAGTTCGGAAGAAGTTGCAAAAACTGGAACATTAAAAAAATTAAACAACCTGAACGATAAAAAAACCGATAAAGTTGTGCTAAATTTTGGAGGTCAACACAACGAATTATGGTGTAAGGGTGGTGAAAAAAAATTTGTAAGCAATTACATCAAACAAAGTAAAAATTTTGCAACCAACTGTTTTTGGTTTACCTCGTTAATCTCTAAAAAAGATAACCTAAACAGCATTTACGGTTCCTTAAAAAAAGCAAATGCAGTTGAAGTAAAAACAATACCTATGGGACAAGGAAATAAAACAAGTAGAATTGTAGCTTGGACTTTTTTAACTCCAGAACAGCAAAAAGAGTGGAGAGATAATAAGTGGAGAAAAGGGTAAAACTACTCCCACACTTTTGTTCCTTCTGTACAGTTTTGACAAATATCTATTGCTTGTCGGTTGGTCAATAAAGCTTTTCTAAAAGCAACATATTTATTGTTTTGCCAAATATTTTTGAGTGAATTTTGTGCTAAATCACCCAATTGGTGTTTTGCATCTTTATCGAAACAACAAGGAACAATTTTACCATCCCAAGTAACCACACAACTACTCCACATTCGCCAACACTCATTTAACATTTTGTTTTTTAAGGTAAAAGTGCCATTTTTTTTCTTTTTGTAACGGGAGTATTTTTCAATAGTTGGCATCAATTCATGCCCATTTTTATAATCATACAATTGAGCCGTTTTAAAACGAATTTCATCCACTCCCATTTCTTTAGCCAATTGTTTTGCTTCTTCAATTTGATGTTCGTTTGGTTTTACCACTAAAAACTGAAAAATAACATAAGGCGTTTTAGATTTTAACTCTTTTTTCCATTTCAACACATTTTGAGTTCCTGCTAATACTTTGGCTAATTCTCCTTGTTTTCTGTAACTTTCATACGTTTCTTGTGTTGTTCCATCAATAGAAATAGTTAATCGACTCAGTCCTGATTTTACCGTTTCTTTCGCTTTTTTATCCGTTAAAAAATGAGCATTTGTTGATGTTGCGGTATAAATATTTTGCTGATTGGCATAACTGACCATATCCAAAAAATTAGGATTAATAAAAGGCTCTCCTTGAAAATAAAAATTGAGGTAAAAAGCATGTGTTTTTGCTTCGTCAATTACTTTTTTGTAAAAATCTATTTTTAAATTTCCTTCTGGTCGAGTAAATTGTTTTAACCCGCTTGGACATTCGGGGCAACCTAAATTACAAGCTGTAGTTGGTTCAATGGTGATGCTTAACGGTAATCCTTTTGCTTGTTGGCTATTTGTATGTTTTGCTAAATAAAAACTGGTATAAACTTTTAAAGCATTAAAGAAACGACCTATCGTAAGTTTAGAGACTAAGTTAATATGATCGTTGCTTAAAAAAGACATACACCAAAAATATTGATAATATAAAATGTGAGCACAATGTAACTTATATTATTTTCGTTACACTTACTTTAT
>CAXBPN010000067.1:0-10850 GCA_963977515.1 uncultured Flavobacteriales bacterium | reverse complement strand
ATTCCCAAACAATAAAGCTCATGGAGAGTGTGCAATTTATTTAAAAAACAAACTAACCAGTTTTGGGTTAAATGCTTCCATCCAAATAGGTAAAGCAACTACATTTAACAAAAAAGAAATAATCATAAAAAATATTATCGGCGAATATAAACCTGAATTAGAACGAAGAATATTATTATTCGCTCATTGGGACAGTCGCCCTTTTGCCGACCAAGACAATAAAAATATGACAAAACCTATTTTAGGTGCTAATGATGGAGCTAGCGGTGTAGGAATTTTACTTGAGGTAGCTAGACAATTAACTATCCAAAATCCTGAAATTGGAGTAGATATTATCTTTTTCGATGCAGAAGATTATGGCGAACCTTCATCAGGCATGTCCATTCAATCAAATCCTGATTCATGGTGCTTAGGTTCTCAGTATTGGGCAAAAAATCCTCACAAACCGAATTACAAAGCTGAGTATGGAATACTCTTAGACATGGTTGGTTCTTCAAATGCCCATTTTACTCAAGAGGTAATTTCAATGACATACGCACCAAATATTGTTAGAAAAGTATGGAATAAAGCCGCTCAATTTGGTCATGGAAATTATTTTTCTAATCATCAAAACATATTTCAAGTAACAGATGACCACAAATACATAAATGAAATTGCAGGAATTCCTAGTATAGATATTATCCATTATGACCAAAATACTGGCAGTTTTCACAAATCATGGCACACACATCAAGATGATATGAGTGTTATTGATAAAAATACATTAAAGGCTGTTGGAGAAACTCTTTTAGGTGTAATATTGGATGAGGATTAATTATGCCATGCTTAAAGTTGTAATTATTAATATATTATAATATATTTGCAGCAACCTAACTAATTAAAAATAAAGAAAATGAGAAAATTACTTACAATGTTGATGGTAGCAGGTATCTTTAGTCTTGTTGCTTGTGGACCATCTGAAGAAGAAAAAGCTGCTGCTGAAGCAGAAGCTGCCGCAATGGTAGAAGAAATGATGGGTAGCATGGAAGAAGCTATTGAAGAGGTTGCTACTGAAGAAGAAACTGAATTAGCTGAGCATGTTTGCAATGACAAATGTACTGCTGAGGCATGTCACACAACTTGTGGAGAAAAAGGTCACGAATGTACTGAGGATTGTCATGCTGAAACTACTGAAAGTGAAGAACACGATCATAAAGAAGGTGAAGAGCACGCTCACTAATAAATAGTAATCAATAACCTAATAATAAATAAACTTAATCAAAATGAAAAAGTTACTTACAATGTTAATGGTAGCAGGTATTTTTAGCCTTGTTGCTTGTGGACCATCTGAAGAAGAAAAAGCTGCTGCTGAAGCAGAAGCTGCTGCTGCTGTAAATGAGTTATTTGACTCAATGGAAGAAGCTATCGAAGAAGAAACTGCTGAAGTAGAAGAAGCTACTGAAGAAGTTGTTACTGAAGAAGAAGCTACTGAAGAAGCTGCTGCTGAGGAAACTACAGAAGAAGAAGCTCACTAATTTTATATTAGTAAACAAAAAAGGGTAGAACTAAGTTCTACCCTTTTTTTATGCTTTTTTTTAAACTACTTCTGCCACAACAAAAGTACTACCACCTACAAAAATCAAATCATTATCATTCACTTGATTTTTAGCTTTACACAATGCATCCTGTACAGAGCCACACTTTATAGATTTCATCCTCTTCTCGTTAAACTTTCTTTCCAAATCATCAATTGCTAATGCTCTTGGGATATCTGCTTGACATAAATAGTAAATTGCATCTTTGGGTAATAGGTCTAAAATTTTATCTATAGACTTATCGTTTACAGCTCCGAATACAAAATGTAACTGATTAAAAGTTAAAGAATCTAACTGCTCTACAATTTCCTTAATTCCAGCTTCATTGTGCCCTGTATCACATATTATTAATGGATTATTACTTAATGTTTGCCAACGCCCCAATAAACCAGTATTCTTCACTGTATTTAATAATCCTTTTGCAATACTAGAATCATCAATGTTCCAGCCTTTATTCTGTAATACATTTATAGTTGACAAAACTGTTTTTACGTTCTTTTTTTGATATTCTCCTTTTAAATCTGTAGGTAAAATTTCCCCTATTTGTTTATCCGCAAAACTAATAGATGTCCCTATTTCATTTGCCATATCAATAAAAACCTGTTTTACCTCATCTTGAGTTTCGCCAATTATAACTGGAATATTATGTTTGATAATCCCTGCTTTTTCTGTTGCAATTTTAAGTAAGGTATCTCCTAAAAATTGAGTGTGATCAATACCTATATTGGTAATAACAGAAACTTCTGGTTGAATAACATTTGTTGAATCTAACCTACCTCCTAAACCAGTTTCAATAATCGCAATATCAACTTTGTTTTGAGAAAAATAATAAAATGCTAACCCTACTGTCCATTCAAAAAAAGATAAATTAATTTGTTCAAAATTGGATTTATGAGTCTCAACAAATTCAATTACTTCCTCCTCACTAATCATTTCTCCATTTATCTTAATTCGTTCTCTAAAATCTTTTAAATGAGGTGAAGTATATAAACCTACTTTATACCCTGCTCCTTGCATAATTGAAGCCAACATGTGCGATGTAGAACCTTTCCCATTTGTTCCAGCAACATGAACACTCTTAAAGTTTTCTTGAGGGTTATTTAGCAAGTTACAGAGTTGAATAGTATTTTCTAAATCAACTTTATAAGCTGCATCACCAATTCTTTGATACATTGGCAATTGACTAAATAAATAATCGAGTGTTTCTCGGTAAGTCATTAATTCAAAATAAAAACAAATGTCATTTGTCCTTTTTGGTCACCAACTAAATCTGGTTTTGCATTAAATTTGGTTTTTAATGCAGCTTCTAATGCTTTTTTATATAACAAAGGACTTGTAGTTGTTGACCCTCTACCACCTGGGGTTGCCTTAATTACTTTTCCTGTTTTATCAACAACAATATCTACTACAACCTTTCCTTGTTCTTGCGAATTATCCTTTATTTTTGGTGTACTCAACATATTTCTTCCAGTCAATGAATAAGTTACTCCATTACCAACTCCACCTCCATTATGATTTGGGCTGTTAAGGTCTCCATCTAAACTACCTTGATCTCCTGGGTTTCCTGTTTCTCCTTCGTTTGCATTACTTGATGAACTATTATTATTAAAAGCATTCAACGCCTCTGATAAATTTTGAGAGGTAGATTGTTCTTCAACTACAGTTTCTGATTCTTGAGTTGTATTCTCACTCGCATTAACATTAACTGTTTCTGTATGAGTTTGTGTAGTCATTTGCTCTTCAGCAACATTAGACGCAGCAGTTGTTTCTGTTTCTACATTTTCTTGCTCTACATTTTCTGAAGTTTCTGATGGGTTTTCTGGTTGTTCCTCTCCCATTCCTTCATCACTCGTTCCAAAGTTTATTGTAATTCCTTCTTCAGGTGGTGGCGGATCTGGGTAAGCCATTCCTACAAATAAAAACAATAAGAACAACACCAAATGGAACAGAATTGTCCCTATCAGTCCTTTTCTACTATTTTTATCTTGAATAAGTTCCATATAGTTTATAGATGTAGAAATATTAATTTTCCATAAATTACTGAGGAGCAGTTGCTAATACTAACTTGTATTTGTTCCTATTTGCAATATCCATCACTTTTACAGCCTCTTCAATAGGAACACTTTTTTCTACGTGTAATATTATTCCTGGTTCAACTTCCCCAACCAATATTTGTTTTAAATTTGGTTCAATTTGCTCAAAGTTTACCGCATCTTGATTAATAAAATATTGGAAATCTTTAGTAATAGAAACTGATACTGTTTGTTTACTTAACGTTTTACTTGAGCTTTTAGGCAACAGTAACTTTAAAGCATTTGGGCTAATTAATGTTGATGTAATCACAAAAAAGATTAATAACAAAAACACGATGTCGGTCATGCTCGACATGTTAAAATTAGTACTTACTTTATTTTTTGTTCGAATTGCCATTATACCGCAGGTTCGTGTAAAATATCTAAAAATTCGGTTGTTCTAGCTTCCATAATAAAAACTATTTTTTCCATTTTAGCAACCAATAAATTGTAACCAATGTAAGCAACAATACCTACTATAAGTCCTGCAACCGTTGTAACCATTGCGGTATAAATTCCTTCTGAAAGCATTTCAACATCAATATTTCCTCCTGCTGAAGCCATTTTATGGAACACCATTATCATTCCGATTACTGTCCCTAAAAACCCTATCATTGGAGCTGCTCCAGATATTGTCGCAAGGGTCGATAGATTCTTTTCGAGCTTATTCAACTCTAACTTTGCGGTATTCTCAACTGCTGTACCTATATCACTTAATGGTTTCCCTATTCTACTTATCCCTTTTTCTATCATCTTAGCAACAGGAGATGAATTACTTTTACACAAACTCATAGCTGCATCTATTTTTCCATCCAAAATAAAATCTTTTATCTGGTTCATAAAATTTGCATCTTCTTTACTTGCTTTTTTTATTGACAAGTAACGTTCAACAATAATATAAACTGCTAATATTGATAAAATTAACAATGCAATCATAATAATAGCTCCACCAACACCACCAGAGCTTATTAGCTGCCAAATAGTTAATGTTTTTTCTTCTGAAACTACATTTTCTACTGCATTTACAGGAGGAGTTCCAGCAACATTTATTTGTAATAAAAAGTTAGATAACATAATTATTTTATTTAAATACTAAGCTAAAATACGATTAAGGATGTTCGTGAAATTCAACATCTTCTGAAATTGTAAACAGTAAAATGTTAGCTTTATTGTTTACGCTACAAAGTAATTAGCTTACTTCGCTTTTTTTAAATTAAAGCGTCTGGCAATAAAAAATTTCACATTACTAGTGCTAGGCTTAATTTCATATTGGTTAAAAGTAATGTCTGCAGTTCTGAGGTATGAAGTAAATCCATATAAGAATTTTTTTCCTTCATACCCTAACGCAAGTCTTAATGTTAAACGAGAAACTACCCCTGCTTTCGTTTCATTTTCACCTACACTATTGAATACTCTTAAATTTTTAGCCCCAAACCCTGGTGCTAAAGAAGCATTTACAAACCATTTTTTAAGGAATATCAAAGTGTAGGTATAACCAAGTGAAACTCCAAAACTACTTGATGAAAAAGCTTTTATATCAAATGAATCAATAACATGCTGAGGCAATTCTTTAGGAATGAAACTAGTAATGGTATCTCTTTCATACGAACCATCTTCAAAACCTGCATAATCTAAACTATAATATCCTCCAAGTAAAAAACTACCTGCACTTTTATTTTGCACCGTATTTCTAACATACGCAGCTTTATATGAAAACTTTTTATGGTTAAAGAAATAATAACCACCTACACCAAGAGATGCTGACTGCATAGAAGGTAATTGAGGAAATTCTTTTTTATCCCAAGTAGTAAACGAATTAGGGTTTTCTAGGTAAAATCCATTGTAATTCTGAAAAATAACATCTACTCCAAAACTTCTAGTATAGATGTTAAATTGAGCATCAAATCTTCTTGTTTTTCCGTATTTAGTATTATTTTCAGCAGTACTTGGCAATCCATAAGCAAGAGCTAATCCAAACCATTTATAATTTACTCCTCCTCCCAAACTAGTTATTGCTGCAGGTGCAAACCTCGCTGTTTGATTCGTGTTACTGTTTAGTATTTGAAGCTTATTTGCTTTTATTGTTAAGCCGAATTTCAATAACAATTCATCTGGATAATCTGTATAATATGCATTTGTTTTAGAAGAGTCTAGAAATAGAGCAACATCAACTTGAGCAAGATTTACACTAACAATAAGTAAAATAAAACTTAAAAGAAGAATATTTTTTTTCATTACCTAAACAAATACATTTTACCAAGTTCCTTTTTAAAATAACCATCTGCACTTGTCTCTCTATGGTCAATATTATCCGAATTAATTTTTGTAAATACCCGATACAAATACAATCCATTCGCTAATCTATCTCCATAGGTATCTGTACCATCCCAAGTAAACTCACTAATATTTCTACCGATTCTAATTGGACCAAATTCATCTTTATGTATCTCTCTAACAACCTTCCCTGTAATGGTCATTATTTGTATTTTAAATATTGTTGGAATTTCACTACCCGTTAAGGTAAATACAAACTTAGTAGCTGTAGAAAATGGATTTGGATAGTTTAAAATATTAGTAATTGTTGACTGATTGATGACTTCAAAATCTATAATATAATCTACCCTTCCAGATTGGTTACTTGATTTATCATTAGCCTGTACTCGTAGTCTATATTGTCCATCAACAGGGAAGTTACCTGGGTAAATAATTTTAGACTTATTTTTAGGCAATGAGGCAGGAATAAAACTCATTTTTTGAACTCCGGCTTCATTAAAATAAATACGCTTTTCTGGAGCATTTGGACTAGTAATAAAAACTGAATAGTCAGTTGTATCATCTAAAACCAAGTATTGATTTTCGTCCGTTAACTCAATTACAATTTCTGTTTTAGGGGAAACGATATCTCCATTTAAAATATGAACCCCATCAAAAGTTACATCTAATATTGGGTTTATATTATCTCGCCCAACATAAAAAGGAATTTCAGCCACATTATTAAAATGGAATTTTTCTAATTGATCATTGTTTGGATTAACATCTACCAACAGTTTATTTAATCCTTGATAACCAATTGTAGAAAATTGAATAGACGCAATAATAACACTATCAACCAGCAAAGGTCGTTGACGTGAATATGGCAAAACATGTAAGTTATTATTTCTATCTAAAATTGAAAAGGAAATCAATAAACTATCCATATCAACATTACTGATATTTTTCACCGCAATACTTAATTGTATATTTTCTCCTTCTTGAACAGTATCGTTGTAAAACTGAAAATAGATTTTAGGGTCTAAAGCAGCTTCTGGAATATCGGCATAAGTAACTTGCCATCTATTTAATTGAGGGGCTGTATATAAAGAGTCGTCAGATAAAAAAGTATTTAATTTTAAATAGGGATATAATGATGCATCTACATCATCATTTATTAAAATATCTGAAGAATCAGTAGGTAAATTATTAATCAATAAGGTTTCATTCCCAGCATTATCAACTCCATATACATTTAAAATAGAACTATCTTTTGAGGGGTATTCTAAATTAGTCACTCTCCAAGACAAAGAATCCCAACTTGTTGCTGGCCCAAGTATTTCAGAATAGATATTGGCATAGTTTGCTGTTGTTGTTATTGTTTTGTTTAATGTTATTAAATCTTGATTTGTAGAGTCTGAAATTATTTCAATAGCTGAAGCTGGATTTCCTTTTTGAGCAAATAAAATAAACGCCAAACTATCTTGAACAGCAGGCAAATTAATTGCTCCTAAATTTTGAAAAGCAGTTCTAACATTATTAGGCAAAGTTACATAACCAGGAAAATTATTTGTATAAAAAGACCAAATTGCTACATAATTATTATCAGGAATACTATCATTTAACATATTGGCTAAAGCTGCCATTTGAGCAGGGTCATTTTGCCTAAATATAAAAAACCCAGGCTTTGCAGTTCCAAAATTTGCTTGTCCAAAATCTTTCTCATCCGATCTCCAGTAATCTACTGATAGCGAATCCATTACTGCAACATGAATTGAGCTACTTGCTGTCCAACCATTGTTTCCAATTAAAAACCCATCTATTTTATACCCTATATTAAAAAGCTCACCACTACTATTCGCAACTTTTGTAGTTACTTTTAACTCTTTTATATTGGGCACAAATTCGAATCGCCTAGTTGTTCTATTGTGTTTTATAAATTGAAACTCATCTGGTTCAAATTGGAAAAAATGTGCTTGTCCCCAACCCGTTTTATCTTTAATGTATTGGAAAGACATATTTCTCCAACTATAACCAGTCGCATCAACAGAATCTTTACCCACTCGCCAAAAATAAACCGTACTATCAGTCATGTTTTGCAACAAACTTGGTGACCATGAAATTATTCCTCCTGGTTGATTAATAACTGTACTTTGTTTTAAAGGGCTATTAAAATAGTCGGTAGTGTCAACTTCAAATAGATAATCTTTTGCAGGTTCAAGAGGCAAAGCTGTTGAAGCAGTTAATGTAACATTTTGATTAGGTACAATTGCATATTTATAGGGATAAATAGGGATAATTTCTCCTGAAAGAATATCAAGTTGAATCGTAACTTGATTGTTTGTTTCATGTATTTCATCAATCTCATTTAAAGCATCTACATAAATATTAAACGTATTTGTTCCTAGCCCTCTTACAATATCAACTGGCAATGTAAAAGTTATCGTGTCTTTATAATGAATTCCTGAGAGTGTTTTCAGATAAGTTGTGTCATTAAATGCTGAATTAGGAAAAATCCTTGTTAGTTCTAATATCATATTAGCGTTTGTAGCATTCCCCAGATTGGCAATAACAATGTTAACATCAAACGAATCTAAATCAGAAGTAACAATAGAAGGTGTAAAATAAATTGAATTCTGATTAATCATGTAGTCTGGTTTAGGAAAAGAATTAATAACAACAGAAGGGTCTCCGTGTAAGGTCATTCCTAAAACTGTGGATCTCATGTAAGTGTTAGTACCTGTCCCTTGAAGAAACTGAATTGTTTTATTCATCTGAATCCCTATTGATTCTCCATAACTTTTATAACTTATATTTTTATATAATTCAGATGTATAACTATTAAGATAATTTGAAAAACCGAGATCAACAGAGGCTAAAAAACCTATAACTCCCTTATCTTCAATCAAAACAAATTTTTCACTTGTACTATTTGCAGTTGACAAATGAATATCTCCAGTAAGGCAAGCATTGCCAATCAATAAAGGGTATTTACCATTCTGTTCAGGCCAATTTACAGGGTCATCAAGATTTTGGTCAAATCCACCTGTTGCAGATCCATCTCCAAAAAAAGTCATTAATGCTACACCATTTCCTATAAATTGTTTTATCGAATCTGTAATTGTTACCTCAATAGGTTGAGAAGTTAATTTTGAAAAAGTTTTTACAGATCCTCCGAAAAGAGTATCTTTCAACGTGTTTTCAAATCCATTTAAATAGCTTAAAAATAGATTTGCTGCATTTTGAGATTGACCTCCTGAAAAATGTAAAGCTTTTTTCATCCATTCTGATTCACCATTAGAAGAATTTAATTGATTTGGTATTAGATTTTCAAAATCAATTACCTTATTTAAGTATAGTTGAGCATGATATGGTGTTAGAGCTGAAACTCTTCCCATCGGGACAGGTGGTTCATAAATTGAACCATTTAATCCTGACAATAACATATGGTCTGTAGCTGGATGTCCGTATGATGGCACTAAATTTTTAGCAAAATTAGCCGTATTATTTCTTACTTCATTAGCCTTTACTGATTTTCCAAATAAAAGTAAATATTTTGGATTTGAGGACCAATTATCTAATGCAAAATCTATAAACCCACGAATAGCGTATGGATGTTGCTCTATTCCATAAGAAAATTGGTCATATAGTTCTTCTATATCGAATACAACAGCATTTTGAGGGTTGTTAAAACTAGTTAATCGATAGTTCGCATAATTATTTGCTTCATTAAGTAAGCTTGAATGAGTAATAATAACAAAAGCTGTATCAGGGTTTAAAGCATTATAATCAGTAAAAAAACCTGTTCCGTTTATTGGTAATAAACTAGAAACTGTATCTATTTCAGAAGAGAAGCCAATAACACATTGTTTTTGATTTCCTGTATTAGGAATTAAACAATTATAATTCCCTCCATTTTGGTTAACTTTAATTCGCTTTTGGTTGGTTAAATCATAAAGCACAACACTCCCACTACCTATCAAATTTGAAAATTGATAATATGACTTAGGTTGTCCTAAATCATCATCAACATAAAAATAATTGAATAAACTTGCTCCACCTAAATTCGTTGAATGGGGATACCTCACTTTAACATAAGCCACTGTTTGCCTGTCAACAGCACTTCCCAAATCATTAATACTTTTAAAACTTACTGAACTTGACGCTCCCAATTGATTTATCGGAACATTTAACGAAATATCTATTTTTTGGTAGCCTTCATAAATTGTATCAGCAATTTGAGTTCCCATTAAAAGTTGAAGGTGATGATCGTTATTTACAGAAGAATAATTTGATGCTCCAATAACAACTGCTGATAGATTTGCCGTTAAGCCATTATCAAAAGAATTAGGCGTCGAAATTGTTTTTGTTTTTGTTTGACCTAAAGTAAAAGCTACATCAAACCAACCCTCTGAGGGGTCATAACCAAAGGAATTAACAGAAATACCACTTACAGACAATGTGTTTCCAGCAAAATAAGTTGACATATAACTCTCAACCACTTCTTTTGTAAAATAATCTTTAGGCGTAAAAGACAAATAATTGGTATCGTTTTCCAAAATAACTCTTGAATTTATTGTTGAATTATTCCAAGTTATAAAGTAGGTTGCAGTATCATTAATTAAGCTATAATAAGGATTGGGATGATTTGATGCTCCTCCATAAAAATCTTCTTCAAACCAACCATCATTATGTTGTGCATAGAATTCAATAAAATCAGTTGCATCAAAAACACCATCATTTTCTCCCTCAATATATAGAGGGATTTCTTGTCCTCTACCAAAAATTTGAATATTTCGAGGATCTATTGATGCAATAGGTATTCCTGCACTAGTAAGTGTAGCAGCATCTATACGAAACAATCCTGTTTTAGCTATTTTAAACTTATAATATTGTTGAGAGTAGTTAATCCAATTATTGTAATACGGCTGTGCAAAAAGCCCAAAAGAGCATA
>CAXBPN010000066.1:0-11075 GCA_963977515.1 uncultured Flavobacteriales bacterium | reverse complement strand
AAATTTTAAACGAGTATTTATTTCTTTTAAAACTTCTTTTGCTATAACTTGCTGGTTTTCATTTAGTTTTTCATATAAACTACTCGTCCATTTATAAAGTGATTCAATATCTGAAGCAGAAACATCAGCAATATTTTTATCGTTGATTTTAAAAAATAAAGCTTCTTTTTTTAGTCGAGAACCACCACAAGAATTACAAGTGATTTTATTCATAAAACTAGCTGCCCAACGTTCTATAGTTTTAGAATTGTTGTCTTGAAATTGTTTTTCAATAATATTAATAATCCCTTCAAATTCGACATTATATTCAGAAGATACTCCAGCAACGGTTTGTGTAATAGTAATTGATTCTGATGAACCATTTAACAAAAAATCTATTGCTTCTTCTGAAATATTTTTAAGTGGTGTATTTATATCAAAACCAAACTTTACACCAATTGCTTCAATCTGTTTAAATGTCCAGTTATTTTTATATTCTCCAAGAGGAACAATTCCTCCTTTTTTAATTGTCGAATTTTTATTTGGAATAATCTTATTGATGTCAATTTCAGAAACTTCGCCTAATCCATTACATTTCTTACAGGCACCATAAGGTGAGTTAAATGAAAATAAATTTGGAGCTGGTTCATCATACGAAATGCCAGTTGTAGGGCACATCAAATTTTTACTTAATAAAGTGTAGTTAGCTGATTCTACATCAAAAACCATAACCGTATTACTTCCTAGTTTTAATGCTGTTTCTACAGAATTAGTAATTCTTTTTTCATCTTCTTGTTTCACTTTTATTTGATCAACTACAATTTCAATGTCGTGGGTTTTATACCTATCCAATTGCATTCCTTGTGAAAGATTAACAATTTCTCCATCTATTCGAGCTTTTAAAAAACCTTGTTTTATTGTTTGGCTAAACAACTCACGATAATGACCTTTACGTCCTTTTACTAAAGGAGCAAGTATTAATAGTTTTTTATCTAAGTATTTTTCGAAAATTAATTCTATGATTTGTGGTGTATTATATTTCACCATCAACTCACTAGTATTATAAGAATAGGCTAATCCAGCTCTAGCATATAATAATCTAAAAAAATCATATACTTCGGTAATCGTTCCAACTGTTGAACGAGGATTTTTACTTATTGTTTTCTGTTCTATGGAGATAACTGGACTTAATCCTTTTATCTTATCAACATCAGGTCTCTCCATATTACCTAAAAACTGACGAGCATAAGCTGAAAAAGTTTCTAAATATCTTCGTTGCCCCTCTGCATATATCGTATCGAAAGCTAAAGAAGATTTTCCACTCCCACTTAAACCAGTTATTACAACTAATTTGTTTCTAGGTATTTTTAATGAAATGTTTTTTAGATTATGAACTCTTGCCCCTTCTACCTCTATAAATTCTTCTTCAGATATTGTCATTTAAAATATTAAGTTACTCTGATTTATCAATATTTTTATTCGCAATATAAAATAAAGTAAAAAATAGAATTAAGAAATAAGTTACAAATATTATCGTGTATAAATGACTCCACACCTTTATTGTAGAAATAACATAAATCACAATAATTGACGATAAAATTGAAATTAGGGTTATAATTACTGCTACTTGTTTTTCTGAAAATCCTAAATAAGATAAATGATGTGTTGTATGATCTTTTCCTCCAACAAATGGAGAGTTTCCTTTTCTAGCTCTTTTAATAATCACTGTAGTCGTATCAATTATTGGAATAATAAAAGATAAGATTGGAATTAAAAATTGACGGGAAATAGAAAATTCGGCTGTTGTAACTGGATTCCATAAATAATTTATACTTAATGCAGCTAACAAAACACCTAGATATTGACTACCAGTATCCCCCATATACATCTTAGAGGGATTCCAATTGAAATATAAAAACCCAAATAGGGAACCTAACAACCCAATAACAACAGTCATAGAGATAGTGTCAAATTCATTGTTATTTAACATGATAACAAATATGGTAAAAGCAATAATTAAAGATACTATAGTAGTTATTCCATCCATGTTATCGAGCATATTAATGGAATTCATTAAGCCAACAACCCATAAAATAGTTAACGAATAATTAATGATATTACTTTCGAATACTTGAATATATGTACCTGAATAAACCAATAATACTCCACACAAAATTTGAGTGAATAATTTTAGCATTGGCTTCGTATTATAAGCATCATCAGCTAACCCCATTAAAAATCCCAAAGAAGTTACTCCGATTATGCCTGTAAACTGAAAGTCAATTGCTTTACCAGAATAAGAAAATACAAATGGATGTAAAGTAATTGACAATAAAAATACAATATAAAAAGTAAGTCCACCTAATGCAGGTTTTACCTGACTACTCCATCGAATATGGGCTTCAGCTTCATTTCGTATTCCTAAAGTTTTAACAAACCTTAAAAGAATATGGTTTATTAGAAACGAAAATAAAATCGCTCCGATAAAAAATAAAATATGTTTTATTGGAAAAAGCATTAATTAATTTTAGAAAGGAGACGTAAAAGGTGCAAATAAAGATGCCTTTTCATCTTTATCTGATAATATTGGCGATTTAACCCCCCAATCAATATTTAAATCTTTGTCATTCCACAATAAACTACATTCAGATGCTTTATTAAAAAAATTAGTGCATTTATAACTAAATATGGTATTATCTTCTAACGTTAAAAACCCGTGAGCAAACCCTTCAGGAATATAAAACATTAGCTTATTCTCTTCTGATAATTCTAATACTATGCTTTTACCATAAGTTGGTGAATCTTTTCTTATATCAACAGCAACATCTATTATCCTCCCTTTTATTACTCTAATCAACTTTCCTTGTGCGTAAGGTGGTTTTTGAAAATGTAATCCTCTTAATACTCCTTTTTGAGATAATGACTGATTGTCTTGAACAAAGTTTAAATCTAATCCATTTTCTTTAAATACATTTTCATTATAAGATTCAAAAAAATGACCTCTCTCATCCTCAAAAACTTTAGGTTTAATTAAATAAACACCTTTTAGTTCTGTTTCTATAATTTCCATTAACTTCTCTTTCTTTTTACTTTTTTTATAATCTTTTCTTTTATCGTCTCACTTTCATCTCTATCGGTATAATAACCATAACCACCTCGACCATAACCATAACCGTATCCATAATTATTGCCATAACCATAAAGTCTATCTTTAAAGTTAACACTATTAAGAATTACAGATAACTTAGAAATACCATTGTCTCTAATTAATCTATCTACATTATTTGCAAAATTTCTTCTAGAATATTCACTTTTAAAAACATAAATAGGGTAATCAGCAATTTTTAAGGTTTCCATCGCATCAGAAACCAACCCAATCGGAGGATTATCAATTATAACGTAATCATAAATTTGTTTTAATTGTTCAATAATTTTATATAGCTCACCATTAATTATAAGTTCAGATGGATTTGGAGGTATAGGTCCAGAAGTAATAAAATCTAACCCTTGTAAACTACTATTCTTAATACATTCCTCAATTGAATTTTTATTGATCAACAACGTACTCATTCCTTTATTATTTTCAACTCCAAACCCAACATGAATTTTAGGTTTCCTCATATCTAAATCTAAAATAATTACTTTTTTTTCTGAAAGAGCCAAAATTCCAGCAAGGTTTATGGCACAAAAAGTCTTTCCTTCTCCTGATATGGTTGATGTTATTGCTATTAATTTTTTAGTATTTGTACTTTTTACAAATTGTAAATTTGAACGGATTGATCGAAATGCTTCTGAAATTACCGATTTGGGTTCTTTGTCTATTACCAACTGTGATACTGGTATATTTTTATGATAGACTGGAACATTCCCTAGGAATCCAAATGAAGAAGCGATAGACCTATTAATTTCATCAATTGATGAAATTGTATTTTTAAAAATATAACGAAGAATAAGTATGAAAATAGAAATTACCAGCCCTAACATAAAACCAGTTATAATTATGATTTTCTTGTCAGGAGATACTGGTGATGAAGGAACAGCAGCTTGATCTAAAATGGTATGCTGAGGAACAAATCCTGCTTCAGAAATTGAATACTCAGTTCTTTTTTCCATCAATAAGGTAAAAAACTTCTCGTCTATAGATAAAACTCTTTGCAAACGAGCATATTCTAATTCTTCTGCTGGTATTTTTAAATATTTACTTTGTATTTCATTTACTCTTTTTTCAACTTCTTTACGTTTGCTCTCTAACTTTTGAATTAATGAATTAATTGTTGTAAATAATACTTTTTTCTGTACTTCAATTTTTCTTTCTATATTTTTTATGGCTTCACTATTAGATGTTACCTCTCCAAATAAATTCTGTTTTTCTACTAGTAAATTTTGAAGATTCATTATTAAACTAGATACTGATGCTTCATATTCTGTTCCAGAAAGAGTAGGTAATAAATTAAATACATCAATATTACTCAGGTTGCTAGGTACAGAATTATAGATTTCAGTCAATATACTTTTTTGAAACTCAATATTTATTAATTGATTTTCAAAGCGATTTAATCGCTCTAAATAAATAGTAGAGAATTCTTGAATACTTCCCTTATTTGAAGTTTGAAAATTTTGAATTTTATTTTCTGAAACTTTTACCTTATTGTAATACTTATCTAATTGAGCATCCAGAAATTGAATTACTTTTTTGGAGCTTTTACTTCGTTCCTCTATATCATAAAGGATATACTCATCTGCTAAAGTTGTTACAATATCGGTAGATTTAAGAGCATTATTATCTTGAAAAGAAATATTAATTGTTTTTGCGGAAGGATTCAAAGGGAATACACTCAATCGTCTTGTATAATCATTAGTAAGGTTGTCTAAATTGTTTATCGTAAAAAACATAGACGTTCCATTCACATTATCTATATAATCATTTACTTTTTTAGAGTCTATAATTTTTATGGTAATTACCCCTTCTGGTAATTCTATTCGTTCATTGTTTGCATATTTCCCTAACAGCTTATCATTTTGAAACAAATTAAATTCTGTACCAGATACAAACTCTAGATAAAACGATTTTCCAATAATCGAAGAGTCTTGTAATTGATATTCTACTTTTATTGGTGAAGTTTTATAAAGCTCATAGGTTAAAAACTTCCCTTTATTAAAGTAACTAACTTTAAAAGGTAATTGCTGTAATGCTCTTTTAAATAAAAGTTTAGATTTTAATAACTCAACATCTTTTGCTACGTCATCATCTTGTCCAAAATTATCCGCTTTTAATACCTTTTGAGCAGTGTTTTCAGAACCAACTTGCAAAGTTAATTGAGATTGATAAACAGGAACTGTATATCTCAAATAAATAAAAGAAACAATAACACAAGAAACAATTATTAAAAGAAAGAGTAATACGTTTTTTCTAAAAATCTTCAATAACAATATAATATCTAACTCGGTATTTAAGTTCGAATTACTCATTGATTTTGTTTTATTTTCCTGATTAAACTCCATTCAGAAAATTAATCTAATCGATTAATTAACACAATTAAAGTTATTGTAGTTGTTATTAAGCTAACAATTGGAGCAACATCTCTTACAATCTCTAACACTGTATTTTTCTGAGGCTCAACATATACAATATCATTAGCTTGCAACACAAATCCTGCATTTTTAATTCCTTTAATTGTAGAAAAATCAAAAAGATATACCTGAGGATCTTTCATATCACCACGAACAACTTTTATTTTATGTGCTTTACTTTCTTTAGGTAAGCCCCCTACTTTTCCAATTGCCTCTATTAAGGTTGTGTTTTCATTTTCAAGGTTAATAACTACTCCTTTACCTATTCCAGTAAAAATTGTCACTCTTCTGTTTAATACCTTTAATTGCACAAACGGTTTTTTATAATAAACAGCATACTGCTCTTGTAAAAAATCTTCTGCCTCTTTAATCTTTTTTCCTCTTAATTTAACCCTTCCTATAATTGGAAGTTTACACATCCCGTCAGACTCAACTAAAAAATTAGATAATGAATTTCCACCATTAACTCTTCCTTCATTTAATGATAAGGCAGTAAGATCAATAAGTTTAGTGCCATCATTTGTATATAGCTTAAAATCGATGATATCATTACTAGAAATAACATAACCCGAAGCGGAATCTGTTGGAATTTTATCAAACTCATACCCCTTCTCTGTTTTCATCATAATACTCGGTACAACATTACATGAAGTAATGAAAACCAATACTGAAGCAAGAATTAATATATATTTATTTTTAAATTTCATTCGTTTTTCTTTTGTAATCAACAAATCTATAAAAACTTGTTGTAATATCCATTTATTTTTTAGTTAACTGCAATAAGTTAATATATAGCTTCTCCACATCATTAGTAAGTCGTTGATAGCTGAATTTTTCTTTTACAAAATTCCAGCCTTTCCTCCCCATTTCATTTCTAATTTTATCATTCTCTATTAATTGGAGTAATTTATCACTAAAATCTTCAACATCATCAACTTCACTAATAAAAGCTGTTTTATTTTCAAGTGTTACGTTTTTAACCCCTCCAACGTTGGTTGTTACAATTGGTTTATTACTAGCTTGTGCTTCTATTAAACTAACAGGTGTGCCCTCGTTTAAAGATGTTAACGCAACAATATCAAGACCTGCATTAACCCAGTCTATATTTTTTAACCAAGAAGTAAAGGTTATTGTTGTTGATTTTTTTTCTTCATTCCATTCCGTGAAATCAATATTTAATTGAGAACAATACGATTTTAAATTCTCTTTATCTTCTCCATCACCCACAATAAAAAATCGTACTTTTTTAGGTGTATTTACCACAATATTAGCAACTATAGCTAAAAACATTTTGTGATTTTTTATTGCAACCAATCTCCCAATTATTCCAATCGCTATTTCGTCATCTGCAATCTGATACTCTTGTCTAAAAGATTTTCTTTTTTTCGCTACATTTTCCTGAAATCGACTTAAATCAAAACCCAATGGAACAACCTCTATTTTTTCTAGCTTACAAATTTTATGATCTATAGCTAACTCATTTTTCTGCAACTCACTAATAGCAATAATTTTAGTCGATTTTTTTGCTAAATAACGCTCTATATTTTTATAAAAAGAGGTTTTCGTTTTTCCAAAATAAGAATGAAACACATGACCATGAAATGTATGAACAACTATAGGTACTTTCATTTTACTTGCTGCTAAACGCCCTAATGTTCCTGCTTTTGAAGCGTGTGTATGAACAATATCTGGTTGAAATTCTTTAATTATCTCTTTAATTTTTTTGTATGCAACTCTATCATTCTTACGGTTAATACTTCGTTGCATTTCTGGAATTATTATTGGTTTTAATCCTAATTTTTCTAAAATAAAAGCCGAACTTTCTTCTTCTTCATATTTCTCGCCTCCTACCAAAAGCGTCTCAAAATCATCACTCAAATATTTGGTTAAATAAGCAGCATTATAGGTTGGTCCACCTAAATTAAATCGATTAATTATCCGTAATACTTTTATTTTCTTTTTCACCATTTTTTACCCGCCCCTAACCCCTCCAAGGAGGGGAATTTTTTAGATTATATATTTTTTCCACCAACTATTAAACACAATTAAAGCCCAAATGGTTGCTTGACTATCTTCTGGATTATTTGAATACATTTTTTGCTTTAATTCATTAATAGCTGAATAATTAAAAATCCCTTGCTCCTCAATAAACTTAATACCTAACAAGTCGTTTTCAATGGTATCTCGTAATTCATTTTTAAACCAATTTATCAAAGGAACTTCAAAACCATGTTTTGGTCGATTGTAAACCTCTTCTGGCAAATCTTCTTTAAAAGCATCTTGAAGAATTTTTTTCTTCATGTCTGCATTAATTTTAAAGGCTCTAGGCAAATTAAAAGCAAAATTCACAATACGATGATCTAAAAATGGGACTCTTACTTCTAAGCTGTTTGCCATACTCATACTATCCACTTTTCTAAGCATATCATTTACCAGAACCATTTTCATATCAGTATAAAGCACGTCATTTAGATCTCCATCTTTTCTGATAAATTTTAACAACTCATCTTTTCTTTTTTTGTACTCATGAGCTGTATCACTTAATCGTTGTGGATTAAAAATTAACTCTTCATTTAATAAATAGTTTGCTTTTTCTTCATTTAAAATTGAAGCCCATTGCCAATATCTTTCTTTATTGGTCAAATTTGCTCCTAAACTAAACTTATACAATTGTCGATTAATGTTAAATAACTTAGAGTTTCTTGATTTTGGCAATTTATTCCAAATTGGGTAACCCGCCTTAACCAACGATTCTTTTATACCGGGATGACGAGATTTAAAGTCTGCCATGTGCTTATTGTACCCTGAAAACATTTCATCTGCTCCATCTCCCGAAAGTGCTACTGAAATATGATTTTTAGTGTATTTACTTAATAAATAAACTCCTATTGCAGATGAATCGGCAAATGGTTCATCTATATAATCTAAAATGTCGTTTAAGTTTTCAAATAACTCATCATTACTTAATGATATAATGTGATGATTGCTTCCTATTTTTTTTGCAACAGCATTAGCATAATTGGTTTCATCAAAAAATGGTTCGTCTTTATATCCAATAGAAAATGTTGCTAAATCATTCTTATGTCTTTTAGCTAACAAACTAATTATTGATGAATCTACTCCTCCACTTAAAAAAGTTCCCACAGGCACATCTGCAACTAATCTTTTTTGAACTGAATCATCTAACAATCCAACCAGCATTTCTTTAGACTTATCGTAATTTAATGCTGTTTTCTGTATCGTTTCTTTATCGTTATAAGGTATTTGATAATATTGATGTTCTACAATTTCATCAATACTATTTAAGTTATTTATTTTAATAAAATGACCAGGTGCCAATTTATTTACTTTCGTTAAAATTGACTTATTAGTCGGTATATAATTAAACTGCAAGTAGTTAAATAAACTTACTTGATCTATGGTTTTGTCAATTTTAAATTTAAAAATGGCTTTTAATTCGGAAGCAAAAATAAAATCTATTCCATCAAAATAATATAACAAGGGTTTTATTCCCATTCTATCACGGGCAACAAATAAACTATTTTCTTGTTTATCAAAAACTGAAAAAGCAAAGAATCCATTTAATTTTTCTAAGCAATTTTCTTTATACTTTATATATAAATACAATAAAACTTCTGTGTCTGATTTTGTTTTAAATACTACACCATCTTGTACTAATTCTTCTTTTAACTCCTTATAATTATATATTTCACCATTAAAAATAAGTGAATATCTATTTAAACTATCAGTAAAAGGTTGGTGTGATTCTTCAGATATATCGATAATCGATAATCGGGCATGACCGAAAGCTAAATTGTTAAATTCTGTTGTATGTTGGTTGTTAGGACCTCTTTTAGAAAGTTCTCGAGTAGCAGCTGCTACTCGAGACAACTGTTCTTTATTTTTAGATACGATTCCTACTATTCCACACATACATTTCTAATACGTAAAACTACCTACAAAAGTTAACAAGTTTAAACAAAAAATCCCACTCATTCTGAGTGGGATTATTTACTTTTCTTTTTTTAGATCGTACTAACTTTTTTAACAAAAAATAGCTAAATTTGTTAGTATGATAATGTTTTCTATTCGCTAAACACCATCAATAACCTCCCCTCTAAACATTTTTTAAACAACCAAAGATTATGGAATACAAAATCACTTATTTTCAGATTAGTTTAAATAACGAAATATCCATCAGTAGTTCTAATTCTAAAAAACTTATATAACAATAACATTATGAAAAAGAAGATTACACCAAAAGATAATGCATACAAAATGCAAACAAAGGAACAAACGGTACTAATAAACAATACGACCAAAATCAAGGAAATAGAAGTAAACAGTTAGAAAATAATAAGAAAAAATAAACCACTATGAACTTCCGGTCCATAGTTTTAGGTAAAAAAATGAAATTCTTTATTAATATTACTCTGTTTAAAGCCTCCGCTTGGAACAATGTTATTACAATCACTAACGGATGCTTGCGAGAGATTTTAAAGAAGGATGGTTTTTTTATCAAAAGCTAACTTAACATCCATCACCAACTCATTTCCCCCCAACCATTTTTTTAATCTCATTTAGCTTCATTAAAGCCTCAACTGGAGTAAGTGTATTTATATCAATACTGATCAGTTCATCTTTAATATTTTCCAACACAGGGTCATCTAACTGAAAAAAGCTTAATTGAAAATCTTCAGTTTTTTCTGATTTTATCGATTTAGTATTTGATTGTCCTGCATGAGAACTTTCTAATTGCTTTAAAACCTCATGAGCTCTGTCTAACATCTTTTTAGGCATTCCAGCCATTTTAGCCACATGAATACCAAAACTATGGTTACTTCCTCCTGCAACTAATTTTCTTAAAAAGATAATTTTGTTATTGATTTCTTTAACAGAAACATTGTAATTTTTAATTCGCTTAAATGCATTGGTCATTTCGTTCAGCTCGTGGTAATGCGTAGCAAATAATGTTTTTGCTCTCAATTTAGGTTGCTCATGCAAATACTCAGCAATACTCCAAGCTATCGAAATTCCATCGTAGGTACTTGTACCTCTTCCTATTTCGTCCAACAAAATTAAACTTCTATCCGATAAGTTATTTAAAATACTTGCCGTTTCGTTCATTTCTACCATAAAAGTAGATTCTCCTTGCGATATATTATCGGAAGCACCAACACGTGTAAATATTTTATCTACCAATCCAATTTTAGCGTGTTTTGCAGGTACAAAACTTCCTATTTGAGCCATTAGCGTAATCAAAGCTGTTTGTCGTAATAAGGCTGATTTACCACTCATATTTGGACCCGTAATCATCATTACTTGTTGAGTGTTGTCATCCAAATAAATATCGTTAGCCACATACTCTTCGCCTACTGCTAATTGTTGTTCGATTACAGGATGACGACCATCTATAAACTCAATAATTTTTGTATCGTTTACTTCTGGTTTAGTATAGTTGTATTGTTTTGCAATTGTGGCAAACGATAACAAACAATCTAATTGAGCAATTAATTGAGCATTTA
>CAXBPN010000065.1:0-11125 GCA_963977515.1 uncultured Flavobacteriales bacterium | reverse complement strand
GAAGGAGATATTAGCTGTAAGTTCGATATTAAAGGAAACCCAGTATCAACAAGAGCTATATTAAGAAATGTAACAGAAGAAAATAAAGTAAAAAAAAGACAAACAGTTTATAATAACATATCTAAAATAATAGCAGAGAAAACGAATGCTGAAGAACTTTATGAAGCCATAAGACAAGAGTTAGGTAAGGTGTTAAATACCGATATTTTTGTTATTTCTTATGCTATTGACGAAGAGTCTATATCGTTTCCTTATTATTATGATAAAGAAAGAGGAGGAAGAATTTATAAAAAGAACCGAACAAGAAAAAAAGGTATAAATGAATATTTTTTAAAAGAAAAAAGTGCTAAAATTTTAAAGAGAAAAGAATTAGATCAAATTATTGGTAAAGGGAAATATGAGATTTTAGGTCCAAAATGTCAAGTTTTTATAGGTATTCCGTTAAAAACAAAAAACAAAGTTGTTGGGGTTTTGTCTGTCCAATCATATAAAAACGAAAATGAATATGACGAACAATCAGTTGAGATATTAGATTTTATTTCTGGAGCTTTAGCTTTAGCTGTTCAGAAAAAAAATGATGAACAAATGTTGTTTGAACAAAGCTCAAAACTAAAAAGTGTAATAGAAAATAGTTCTCATTTATTTTGGACTTTTGATAAAGAAAAAGGGCTAACAACGTTTAATAAAAACTATTCTGATGCTGTTTATGATTTATACGGGAAAAGACCAAAACTAAAAAGCAAAAGTTATAATAGAGTAGAAGAAAAAAGTTTACAGCCTTTTTGGGATGAAAAATATCAAGAAGCTTTTGCTGGAAAAAAAGTAGAGTTTATTACAGAGCGAGTTAATATAAAAGGAGTAAGAATAATTAGAGAAGTTTTTTTAAACCCTATATTTAATGAAGATAATGAAGTTGTTTCTGTTTCAGGAATTGCACATGATGTTACCGAGAAAAAAATAGCAGAAGAACAACTTAAAGATTCGTTAAAAGAAAAAGAAGTGTTACTTAAAGAAGTTCACCACCGAGTTAAAAACAACCTTCAAGTAATATCAAGCATATTAAACCTACAATCTTCTTATATTGAAGACGAACAAACACTATCTATACTGAAAGAAAGTCAAGATAGAATAAAATCAATGTCAATTATTCATGAAAGCTTATATCAATCAAACGACTTCTCTAAAATAAATTTTTCAGAATATATTGTAAGTTTGTCTAAAAATTTAGTACATTCATACAGTTATTTAGACAAGTCTATCGATTTAGACCATAAAATAGAAGAGGTTTCATTAAACCTCGACACTTCTATTCCTTGTGGTTTAATTGTGAACGAGTTGGTTTCTAATGCATTAAAATATGCGTTTAAAGATAGATTAGAAGGAAAAATAAAGATAAATTTGTCGATTGATAAAAAAAATGTTGTTCTTGTTGTTTCTGATGATGGAGTTGGTTTTCCAAAAAACATCAATTTTAGAGACACAAACTCATTAGGACTTCAATTGGTAAATACTTTGGTTGAACAAATTGACGGAACTATTGAAATGAACAGCAAAAAAGGAACAACATATACAATAATATTTAAACAAGCATAAATAATGTCGAAATACAACATCTTAGTAGTTGAAGACGAGAGCATAGTATCAAAAGATATTCAACAAAGTTTAAAAAAACTTGGTTATAATATTGTTGGAGCTGCCGCAACTGGAGAAAAAGCTATATTACTTGCAAATGAAACAAAACCCGATTTAGTCTTGATGGACATTATGTTGAAAGGAGACATGAGCGGAATTGAAACGGCTGAAAAGATTAAAGAAACACTTAATGTTCCAGTAATCTATTTAACCGCTTATGCCGATGAAAACACACTTAGCAAAGCAAAAGTTACCGAACCTTATGGGTATATAATAAAGCCGTTTAAAGAAATAGACCTACATACATCAATAGAAATGGCTCTTTATAAACACAGTAAAGAAGCTGAAATAATTAAAGAAAGAGATTTTCTTTATTCTTTAGTAGAAAACAAAGAAGGTGATGATGGGGTTATTTTTGTTAAATCAAACTCTAGATTGGTCAAGGTAAAAACATCAAACATTTTGTATGTTGAAGCGTTAAAAGACTATGTAGTTATAAATATTGGTGAAGCGAAATATACCATACATTCAACAATGAAAGACATTGAGAAAAAATTGTCTAAAAGTGAATTTCAAAGAGTTCACAGATCTTACATCGTGAGGCTTGATAAAATTGTAGCAATAGAACAACCCAACATTGTTATTGAGGGAGGAAAAAAACTAATACCTATTGGAGGCTCATATAAAGATGACCTCTTTAATAAAATAAATTTAATATAAAAGAGAATAGAACATATTTTAATAATTAAAGTGGTTATTTTTGACCACTTTTTTATTTTATAAAACTTATAACATGAGTGCATTAGGAAACCATATATTGGTTGAATTTACAGGATGTTCGCCTGAAATTATGAATGACGTTAGTGCGATAGAGCGCGACATGGTTGAAGCTGCGGTTAAGGCAGAAATGACAGTAATAAACTCAACGTTTCATCATTTTTCACCCTATGGTGTATCTGGAGTGGTGGTAGTACAAGAAAGCCATTTGGCAATACATACATGGCCAGAATATGGATACGCTGCGGTAGATATTTTTACTTGTGGCGATACGAATACGTGGGCAGCTTTTGATTATTTGCAAGAGCAGTTTAAGGCCAAAAACTATTCAGCTATAGAAATGAGAAGAGGAGTTATAAATCTATTGGAACGTATGGATTTTGATTTAAGTTCCATGAGAAGCCAAACAAACGGCCGTGTGAATCCTGGAAAATATACAAGAGATGTTTGGTTTACGGATAAAGATGAAAATCAAGCATTATCATTAAGATATACTGGAGAAGTTTTGTTTAGAAAACAATCTCCTTTTCAAAGAGTTTCTGTTTTAGATACACATGCTTATGGTAAAATGTTAACCATAGACAATATGGTAATGTGTACCGAAAAAGATGAACATCATTATCATGAAATGATTTCTCATCCAGCACTTTTAGCTCATGGAAACGCAAAAAATGTTTTAGTTATTGGTGGTGGTGACGGAGGAACTGTTCGTGAAATTTTAAAACACAAAAGCATTGAAAAAGTAACAATGGTAGAAATTGATGAAACCGTAATAGAAGCTTGTAAAGCACATTTACCATCAATTTCATGTGAATTTAACAACCCAAAACTAAATCTAATTGTAGGTGATGGAATAGCGTTTGTTAAAAATGCAAAAGCTGGAGAATATGATTTAATTTTTGTTGATGGTTCTGACCCTGTTGGACCTGCTGAAGGATTGTTTACAGATGAGTTTTATACAAACTGTAAAAATGCATTAACAGACGATGGATTACTTGTTGCTCAAGGAGAGTCGCCAATGTTTAACGGAAAAGTTTTTGTGGAACTTAACCAGTGTTTAAGCAATATTTTTGGTGAAGAAAAAGTAAAAACACTGTTGTTTTACATTCCAACCTACCCAACAGGTATGTGGAGTTTCCAAATTGCATCGAAAGGAAACATCAACCCAATCAATGCAGATGAAAATAAAATAGAAGCATTTGTGGAAAATCACGACTTAAATTACTACAACGAAGAAATTCATAAGGCAGCTTTTGCAATGCCAAATTTTGTGAAAAAACTATTAAAAAAAACAGCAGCAGTAAACATATAAACAATGTTTAATCCAAATGAAGTTGGTATAAATAATGGTAATATTTTTGGCTTTCCTTACAGTGTTGAGGAAAGTCAAATTGTTATTATACCAGTACCTTCAGATATTACCTGTTCTTATTCAAAAGGCACAGCAGAAGGTCCAAAAGCAATACTAGAGGCTTCTACTCAACTCGATTTTTATAGCCCGTATAAAAAAGAGGCGTGGAAAACGAAAGTTGCTATGTTGCCTATTTCTGAAGAAGACTTTAATAAAAATCGAAAAATAGGAGAAATTGCCACTATTCTTATTGACAAATTAGAAAACGAGATTCCATTTACTGAAGAAGATAAAAATCTTTACAACAAAATAAATAAGCATTGCGAAGAGCTAAACACTAAAGTAGAAGAAACAGCAACTGCTTATTTAAATCAAAACAAATTAGTTTGTTTATTGGGTGGCGACCACAATTCACCTTTAGGCTTAATAAACGCATTGTCTAAAAAATACGAGAGCTTCGGAATACTTCAAATAGACGCACATGCCGACCTTAGAGATGCTTATGAAGGATTTACTTATTCTCATGCTTCAATAATGTTTAACGCTTTAAAAAACACAAAGATTTCTAAATTAGTACAAGTAGGAATCAGAGATATTTGTCCAGCCGAAATCCAATTAATCAACAATTCAAAAAACAGAATAAAAACTTTTTTTGATTGGGACATTAAGGCAGCACAATATTCGGGCAAAACCTGGGAAAAACAATGTAAAGAAATAATAAATGAGTTGCCCGACTTGGTTTACATTAGTTATGATATAGATGGACTAGACCCAAAACTTTGTCCAAATACAGGGACTCCTGTTGCTGGTGGATTTGAGATAGAGCAAATTAATTTTTTATTTAATGAGCTTGTTTCTTCAGGCAAAAAAATAATAGGTTTTGATTTAAATGAGGTTGGAAATGTTGAATGGGATGCAAATGTTGGGGCAAGAGTTTTGTATAGATTGTGTAATTTTTTAGCTTTATAGCTAATTATGGAACTAAACAATATAGAATACAAAAAACCCTTTTTTAAAATAGGCAAAGAGCTTAACGATTATTTAGTAAAATATTCCAGAAGCACTGAAATTCCTTTGCAGTATGATGATTTACTCCGGTATGATAGTTTAATTCCTCTTGAGGATTTTTCTGGAACACCAACACTTTGGAACAGATGTGTTTACAGTCCTAATGAGATGGACTATTTGTATGCGGGACTAGTTGAAATTTACCGGTTCCTAATTTCTGATGGAACAAAAATAGCTCACTTAACGGTTGACGGTATTGATTTTTGTGGCTACGGAAACTCTAAACCATTTAGAATAAAAATATTAAACCAACTAAATGACAATTACGATTATTATTATATAAAAAGAGCGGACGCTTCTAGGGTTTATGGATTAGAACTAGAGCATTATTTTTCGCCAAATAAAATAAATTACATTTACTATAAAGACACGCTAATAGAAGAGCATATTATCGGAATTCCTGGCGATCAATTTATTAACGAAGTAAAATCAGGACAACGAAAAATAAACCCAGTAAGGCTATCTAAAGAGTTTGTTAAGTTTAATGAACAGTGCTTTGTAAGGTTGTTGGGAGATATGAGAGCATATAATTATGTAATTGTTGTTACACAAGATTTTGATCAAATACAATATCGGGTTAGGGCAATAGATTTTGATCAACAAAGTTTTGAAAAAAGATGTAGAATTTACCTTCCACAATTTTATATCGAAAATGCTTTTTATGTTCAATTAATACAAAATGCCATAACAATGGAAACGATTGAACAATATAAAAAAGAAGAAAAATCATTACTAAAAAAGAGGTACCTAAACGATAAATATCAAATTGATGCCTTGATTAATGTACTTAAAAAAGATAAGATTTCTTCTGATGACCACGTAGATAATTTAAAAAAAGAACTAGGTAAGTTTCATCATTCTACAGCGTTTAATTCATGTAAAAGCATGGGAGAAGTTGTGGAAACCAATATTAAAGTAATGCTTGGTCTTTAGATACTAACATTCTTTTCTTTTTATAAATGGAGCAACTTCATTACCTTTAAGCTGTTTTAAAAAAATATAAAATATGTCAATAGCACCACCATTTAATTTCAATCAATGGATTGAAGACAACAAAGATAAGTTAAAACCACCAGTAGCAAACAAAAACCTATATACAGAATCGGGAGATTATATTGTAATGGTAGTTGGCGGTCCGAATGCTAGAAAGGATTACCATTACAATGAGACAGAAGAATTGTTTTATCAAGTCAAAGGAGATATTTGTGTTACCATTCAGCAAGAAGGAAAAGCAGTTCAAGTTCCAATTAAAGAGGGTGAAATGTTTTTGTTGCCAGCAAACATTCCTCATTCTCCAGGAAGGTCAGAGGGATCGGTTGGGTTGGTTATCGAAAGGAAAAGAAAAGGCACAGGTTTAAAAGATGGGTTGATGTGGTTTTGTGAAAAATGCAACCACCAATTATATGAAGAAAAATTTGATTTGTCAGATGTGGAAAAAGATTTTTTACCTGTTTTTAAACGCTTTTATAACTCAAAAGACCTAAGAACTTGTAACAATTGTGGCCACGAAATGGAAACAGACCCAAAGTTTACAGATTAACGAGTAAAGAGCGTTGTGTAATGAGTGGTGAGAAAAATTATAAAAATTTAGATGTTTGGAAGCAAGCAAGGGAGTTAGTTTCTTTAATTTATACTGTTGTTTCAAACTTTCCAGAGGAAGAAAAATTTGGATTAACCTCTCAATTAAAAAGTGCGTCAATATCTATTCCATCAAATATAGCTGAAGGAATAGGTAGAAATTCTAAAAAAGAAACCAAGCAGTTTTGTTACATAGCAAAAGGTTCTTTATATGAGGTTGAAACACAAATATTTTTAGCAATAGATCTCCAATTTATTTCTGAGGATGAATCAGCTAGAATTTTTGAACAAATTACAACAGTTAGAAAACTAATCATAGGTTTTATAAAGTATTTAGAAAAATGTTAGACACCCAACACTCAACACTCAACACTCAATACTCAAAAAGAATAAACGGTCACGGGCATATTTTGCCCGAACCAAAACAAATCCCTCAATTTATGAAGGATAAAAAACTGTTTTGGATTGATGAGGATAAAAAATTTATGCGTCAAGGAAGTTGGTCTCGCCCAATTACCGATTCTAGTTTTTTCTTAAAGGAAAAACTAGCGTGGATGGAGAAGAATAATATAGACCACGGCGTAATGTTAAACCTTTCGCAGGTTTATTGTAACGGTTGGTCAAGACAAGATACTTTTGATGCCATTCGCTGGCAAAATGATTTTAATGCTTCTGTTCAACATGAAAACCCAACTAAATTTACTTGTGGTTTTGTTGTTCAGCCTAATTTTATGGACGATGCTCTAGCAGAAATTGAACGCTGTGTAGTTGAATTAGGAATGAAATTGTTGTGTTTACCAACTCACTATTTAAACAATAATGAAGAGTGGGTTTCTGTAGCGGACGAATCTTGTTTTCCTATTTATGAACTAGCAAACAAGTACAATTTAGCGATAGAAATTCATCCATACGACGCCCCTAAAATGATTAAGCTTAAAGATGAAAGCTGGCGATTTCACTTGGTATGGATGATGGCACAAACAGCAGATACTTTACACTTTTTTACACTGAAAAATATTCCAAATAAATACCCAAACATAAGAACGTGTTTTGCTCATGGCTGTATGTTGGGTCAAGCAAATTACGGAAGAAGAGTTCAGGGCTATGAGGGGCGACCAGATTTGTTTAAAGGAGCAGAGCACCCTAAAACAACATTAGGTCATCCAAATTTGTTTTTTGACACACTGGTTCATGATCCATATACGCTGCAGCTATTAAAACATAGGGTAGGGGTTTCGCAAATTATTGCTGGACTAGACGACCCATATCCTTTGGGAGAAATTGAATCGGTAGGCGATTGTTATCCAGGGAAAGTGATTGACGACGCTGTTAACCTTAATATTTTAACGGAAAAAGATGCTAAGTTAATATGGAAGGATAATGTTTTAAATTGGTTGGGTTAGAATGGAAAAAAAATCAACATATCGAAACAAAAAAGAAGAGATTTTAAGTGTTGAGGAATGCCTAGAAAAAATTAAAGAATTAGAGTTAGAAAACCAGCAGCTAATTATAGAAAATAAGAATGCAGCAGAAAAGGAAACGAAGTACAAGTCATTATTTGAAATGTCAAATGATGCAATATTGGTAATAGAAGATAATACTTTTGTTGATTGCAACCTAGCTGTCGTAAAGATGTTGGGCTATAAGGACAAGCATGAATTACTTAATACACACCCTTCAGAGTTGTCTCCAGAAAAACAACCAGACGGGAGGTTCTCTTATGAAAAAGCACAAGAAATGATGTCGCTTGCACTAAAAAATGGTAGCCATCGTTTTGAGTGGACCCACACTAGAGCTAATGGAGAAAATTTCCCTGTAGAAGTTTGGTTGTCAAAAGTTGAATTTGATAACAGAGTACTAATTAATACAATTTGGAGAGATTTAACCGAAAAGAAAAAAGCAGAGCAAACTATTCTAAAAAGCATTGAAGAAAAAGAAATTTTACTCAAAGAAATTCATCATAGGGTAAAAAATAACCTTCAGATAATAACGAGCCTTTTAAATCTTCAGGCAAATAGTGTAGATAGTGAAAGTGTTAAGGCAATACTTTTTCAAAGTAAATCGAGAATTGAATCAATGTGTAAGGTGCATGAGATGCTTTATGGCTCTAAAGACTTATCGAGCATCAATTATAAAACCTATTTAAATGATTTATTAAACAAACTAATTCTTAATTCTAAAGGCGAAACAAACACCATTCAACTAAAGCTTGAGGTTGACAATTTATTTGTTAATATCAACACAGCTATTCCTTTAGGCTTGTTAATCAACGAAGTAGTAACAAACTCGTTAAAATATGCATTTCCAAATAATAGCGAAGGAGAAATTTATGTTAAAATAAAACCTATTGGTAATTTAATGTTTGAGCTTAAAATTGGCGATAATGGAATTGGTTACGATCACGAAAAAACATTTGACACTTCTGTCAGTTTAGGTTTTCAGCTTATTTTGAGTTTAGCAGAACAATTAAACGGGGTAATAAATCGAGACTTAACAAAGAAGGGAACGCACTATTGTTTAACATTTGAAAAGTTTAATCAATGATTTCGGAGTTTATATTATACGTTGCCAATCAAGAGGAAAGCAGGCAGTTTTATGAAAAACTCTTAAATAGATCTCCACCACTTCATGTTCTAGGCATGACGGAGTTTCATTTGTCTGAAAACTGTAAGTTGGGTTTGATGCCCGAAGAAGGAATAGCAAAAATTTTAAAAGAGAAAACACCCCACCCCAAAACAGGAAATGGAATTCCTCGTTGTGAACTGTATTTAAAGGTTGAAAAAGCGGAGAGTTATTTAAAAAGAGGGTTGGAGTTTGGGGCAAAAGAAATAAGTTCTTTTCAGCGTCGAGATTGGGGAGATAAGGTTGGATATATTTCAGACTTAGATGGACATATTATTGCTTTTGCTGAAGCTTAATTTATTCTTCAATCCATTTTATAACGTCATCTTCGGTAACTAATGTTTTAGGATGTAACACTTTAACCAAATAGCCATTTTCGTCAATCAGGTATTTTTGAAAATTCCAAAGAACCTTAGAATCTTCTATACCATTTTTACTTTTTTGAGTTAAGAATTGATAAACTTTGTGCATATCATCTCCCTTTACCGATATTTTACTCATCATTGGAAAAGAAACCCCATAATTCTTTTTACAAAAAGTAGCAATTTCTTCATCACTGCCAGGCTCTTGAGCACCAAAATTATTTGCAGGAAAACCAACTATAACAAAGTTTTGGTCTTTATATTTTTCATAAACGGATTGAAGTTGTTCGTATTGAGGAGTTAATCCACATTCACTCGCAGTATTTACAACCATTAATTTTTTTCCTTTTAAAGAAGAAAAATCAAATTCCTTACCATACAAATCAGTTACTTTAAATTGATGTATGCTTTCTTTCATATTTTGAGATTTTACGGCAGTTACCGTTAAAATTAATAAGGAAACGATTATTTTTTTCATTTTATAAAGTTAAGTAAAAACAATTTTTAACGCTATTACAATTAATAATAGTCCAAAAATAAGGTTAAATACTTTTTGGTTACGATTAAAAAAGGTTCTTACCTTTTTTTGGGTAAAGAAAATAGCAACCAAACTAAACCAAATAGTTGTATTTATCATCATCATTAATCCTAAAAACCAAGAGACAGAAACAGGAACTTTTGGGCCGATTACAAATGTAAAAAGGCTTAAAAAAAACAGTGTTGCCTTTGGGTTTAACACATTGGTTAAAAAGCCTATTCTAATTGCTTTTAAGTGGGAAATATCTTTTTTATGGGCTTCGCTTCCAATATCAATATCTTTTGTTTTAGAAACGATTGACATAACTCCTATGTAAGCTAAATAAACAACACCTAAATATTTAATAATATTAAACACAAGTTGTGATGTAGAAATAATTAATGCCAAACCGAAAACACAATAAAAAACATGAACACCAATACCTAGCCCAAAACCAATTGAAGTATAAATTCCTGTTTTCCGAGAATAAGTTAAAGAGTTACGAAGAGCGACAATAAAATCAGGGCCCGGACTCATTACTGCCAATAGGTGAATGAGTAAAACAGAACCAAACAGCGGTAAGTATTCCATTAAATTTCTTTTTGAAAAGAAAGAACATCTAAGGCTCTACCAAACTTAATTCCTATGTTTTTTAGATGACCACACTTAAAATAACCGCAACGTTCAAACAATTTAATGCTGCCCGTATTTTCTGAAGTAATTACACCCACTAAATTTTTTATACCCAATTTTTTTGCTGTTTTTTCCATAAAAAATAAGATTTCACCCCCAATTTTTTTACCAGTAAAATCGTGTTTAATGTATAAAGTTACCTCAGCACTAATGTCATAAGCTTCTTTCTTTCTAAACTGACCCAAATAACAAAAACCAACAATTTCATTACTACATAAAACCACAAAAGACTTATACAAAGGATGTCCCAACAAAAGTGTTCCTTCCATTTCTTGTTCAGCAATAGGAGCTAAATGAAAAGTAGCAGTAGAGTTTTCTACATAGTAATTATAGATAGCAGTTACACTTGCTAAATCACTTTTTTGTACCGGTTTAAATGTTATTTCCACAAACTCAAAAGTAATGGTTTTTTCAATGACCATGACCACCTTCATCCTCTTTCGTATTTTTCATTTTGGCAAGAAGTGAAAAAGCTCCTTTTGTTGCTATATTATTATTTTTCAAAGGAAAAGTATTTTTTAAAAC
>CAXBPN010000064.1:0-11461 GCA_963977515.1 uncultured Flavobacteriales bacterium | reverse complement strand
ATTTCATCTTTCATCAATTTTTCCAACTCCACAATTAATTGCTCTTTTGCCTCTACATCTTTAACCAAAATAGCTGCATTTTGAACTACTAATGCCATTGCATTTTTTGTTTGATGGTCTTCAGCCACATTTGGTGAAGGCACTAAAATAGTTGGTTTTTCAGTTAGGCAAAGTTCAGAAACTGAAAGTGCTCCCGCTCTAGAAATTACAACATCGGCAACTGCATAAGCATAATCTATTTTACTTATAAAAGGCATCGTATAAATTCCTTTACCTTCATATTTCTTAACAGATTGAGCAGCTTTATCAGCGTACCACTTACCTGTTTGCCACACCAATTGAATATTGTTTTTTTCAAAGTAATCTAATCCAGCATCTATGCTTTCATTAATCGTTCTAGCACCTAAACTCCCTCCAATTATTAAAACTGTTTTTTTCGAAGCATCTAATTTAAAATGCTCCAACCCTCTATCTCTTTTACTACTTAAATTTTTAATATCCTGACGAACAGGATTACCTGTTAAGATTATTTTTTCTTTTGGAAAAAATTTATCCATTCCATCATAAGCCACACAAATCGTTTTAACTTTTTTAGCTAAAATCTTATTTGTAATTCCAGGGTAAGAATTTTGCTCTTGCAGCAAAGCAGGAATTCCCATTTTTGTAGCAACTTTTAATAAAGGTCCACTTGCATAACCTCCTACACCGACAACAACATCTGGTTTAAAATCTCTTATTACTTTTTTTGCCTTAGCTAAACTAGCTAACAATTTAAAGGGAACTTTTAAATTTTGTAATGTTAATCTACGTTGCAAACCAACTATAGGCAATCCTATAATATTATATCCTGAAGCTGGCACTCTTTCCATCTCCATTTTTCCTTCAGCACCAACAAATAATATTTCTGTTTCTGGGTAACGCTCTTTTAAAGCATTTGCAATAGCAATAGCAGGAAAAATATGTCCACCTGTACCTCCTCCACTTATTATTACTCTAAATTTCGACATTAGCAGTATTTTTTATTTTATCATCTGAAGAATCAGAAGTTCTACTGACACTTAATATAATTCCTATGGCTAAACAAGTAAACCAAATTGAAGTCCCTCCCATACTCACCAAAGGCAATGGCTGTCCTGTTACTGGAAATAAATTTACAGCAACCGCCATATTTATCATTGCTTGAAACACGAGACTAAAAGACAGTCCTATGGCTAGCAAGGAACCAAATGTCTGTTCTGATTTGGAGGCTATTCTAATGCCTCTAAAAAAAAGAATAAGATATAATATGATTACCAATACTCCTCCTATCATTCCATACTCTTCTATAATAATAGCATAAATAAAGTCAGAATAAGGGTGTGGTAAAAAATTTCGTTGAGTACTTCCTCCTGGTCCTTTACCAAACAATTCGCCTGTTGCGATTGCTATTTTTGCTTGATCAGCCTGATAATTTGCATCTTTTGATCCTTCACCCGTAAATGTTTCTATCCGTTTTGCCCAAGTTCCCATTCTAGGTAATAAATCTGGATTAGACTTCCCTATAAGCAATAGAATCATTAACGTCCCAACCCCTATACCTATTAAAGAAAATATATATCTTATATTAATTCGCCCAATAAACATAACTATTAAACTTGTGGTAAACAGCATTGCTGCTGTAGAAAAGTTGGCAGGTAAAATTAAACCACAAACCAACATTACTGGTATCATTATAGGAATAAAAGCTTCTTTAAAATCTTTAATTTGATTCTGCCGTTTTGATAGTAAACGAGCCAAATACATGATTAACGCCAATTTGGCTAAATCGGAGGTTTGAAATGTTTGGTTAATTACTGGAATAACTAACCAACGGCTTGCATCATTTATATTTGCTCCTGTAATTAATGTTAATAATAACAAGGGAATTGATAAATATAAAGCAACCTGAGATATACGTGAATAATATTTAAAATTTACTTTGTGGGCTAAAATGATTAATCCAAAACCTACAACTAAAATAACTATATGCTTAAACAAGTAATACATTGTATCACCTTGTTTGTACTTATAAGCCAGCGTAACAATAGAACTATACACAGCCAAAACGGACAAAATGGCCAGTAGTAATACTACTGACCAAATTACCTTATCTCCTTTTATGTATTTATCTACAAAGTTCATTTATGCAACCTAAACAAAGTTTTATATGATTACCATTTCAACCATATCTGTAAAGTTTTTTGACGATTCAATGTTTGATACACAGATTACATCTTTACACATGGCTGAACTATTTAATGCAATTTGAATTGCATCTTTAATGTTAATCGCTGAAATGATTAATAAATCCTTATCACTTGCTTTTGCAATAACATCATCTACATTATCTGCAATTACAATCAGTTGACTAACACATGAGTTAATTTTATCATTTAATTTTTCTATAAAATCATTTACATCAGCATGAAAAATGATAACAGCACAATTATCTTTTTCTTCACAGTAATTCAATAACTCGTCAATAGAAGAAGAATAAAATGTTTGCCCAGGGGTATTAATCAAAACTTCCATAATTACAATCCTTTTACAGCTGACTTAAATTGTTGTCCTCTGTCTTCATAATTTTCAAACAAATCGAAACTAGCACAAGCTGGCGATAACAAAACTGTATCACCACTTTTACCTAAACCATAAGCTAACTTTACAGCTTCATAAGCAGAACCTGCATCAACTATTGTTTCAATAACTCCATCAAATGCCTCATGAATTTTTGAATTATCTTTACCTAAACAAACAATGGCTTTTACTTTTTCACTAACCATCTCTTTAAGCATTTCATAGTCATTTCCTTTATCAACTCCTCCTACTACCCAAATAATTGGATTTTCGAAAGATTCTAAAGCATACCATGTTGAATTGATATTTGTTGCTTTCGAATCATTGATAAAATCAATACCATGAATTTTTGCGACAAACTCTAACCGATGTTCAACATTCTGAAAGTCGGTTAAACTTTCTCTAATTACTTCTTTTTTGAGTTCTAAAACTCTTCCTGTCATCCCTGATGCCATAGAATTGTACAAGTTGTGCTTCCCTTGTAATGATAAACTTTGAATCGTCATTTCAAATCTGTTATTTAGGTTAATAATTAATTTTTCGTTTTCTATATAAGCACCGTTTTCGGTGGCTGTTTTAATACTAAATGGATGTTGAATTGCTTTTACCTCATTATGGCTCAAGTAATCTTGAATTGCTTCATCATCTTTACAATAAATAAAATGACAATGCCCATCTTGATTTTGAAGAATTCTAAACTTTGATTTCACATAGTTTTCGAATTTGTAATCGTAGCGGTCTAAATGGTCAGGTGTAATATTTAATAAAATGGCGATATCCACTTTAAAATCATACATCCCATCTAACTGAAAACTGCTCAACTCCAACACGTAAATGTCTTTGTCGTTTTCTGCTACCTGCTTAGCTAAGCTCTCTCCAACATTTCCTGCCAAACCAACATTTAATCCTGCTTTTTTTAGCATATGATAAGTCAACAATGTTGTTGTTGTTTTACCATTACTTCCTGTAATTCCTATAAATTTTGCTTTGGTATATCGTCCAGCAAATTCTATTTCAGAAATAACTTCTATTTCCTTTTCTTTTAGTTGCAAAATCATCGCAACTGTATCAGGAATACCAGGGCTTTTTACAACTGTTGTAGCATTAAATATTTTGCTCTCAGTATGCTTAGCTTCTTCAAATTCAACTCCAATATTTTTAAGAACGCTTTTGTACTTTTCCTTGATTTCCCCTTTATCAGAAACAAAAACTTCGTACCCTTTATTTTTTGCCAATATTGCAGCTCCAACGCCACTTTCTCCTCCTCCAAGGATGACGAGCTTTTTATTTTGGTTTTCTATTTTCATTCCTTTTTACACACCCCTCACCCCTCTTTTTAGAGGGGAATTCCCTCCTAAAAAGGAGGATTAGGGAGGTGTTATCTAATTTTAAGCGTAACAAATGTTAATAGTGCTAGCATTATTCCTACAATCCAAAACCTTGAAACAATTTTTGCTTCGTGCATATTTTTTTTCTGAAAATGATGATGTAACGGTGCCATTAAAAAAACTCTCTTCCCTTCTCCAAATCGTTTTTTAGTGTACTTGAAATAGCCTACCTGTATCATTACCGATAAGTTTTCGATTAAGAAAATACCACACAACAATGGAATCAATAATTCTTTTCTTACTGCAAACGAGAATACTGCGATAATTCCTCCAAGAGCTAAACTACCTGTATCTCCCATAAAAACTTGAGCAGGATAAGAGTTGTACCACAAAAAACCAACACATGCTCCAACAAATGCAGCAATGTAAATTACCAGTTCTCCCGAATTTGGGATATACATTATGTTTAGGTAATCTGCAAAAACAGTATTACCAGAAACGTATGCAAAAACAGCTAATGTTATACCAATAATTGCCGATGTGCCTGTAGCTAAGCCATCCAATCCATCAGTCATATTAGCACCGTTTGATACTGCTGTAATAATTATGACAACTATTAATATGAATAAAATTCCGCCAGCTATACCAGCGTAATCTCCCATCCAAGAAGTAAGAGCTGAATAGTTAAATTCATTGTTTTTTACAAAAGGAATTGTGGTTACCGTTGATTTTACTTCTTCCCATTTATAGTTTTCTACTAATTGTTTTTCAACATCGTTTTGAATTTCATAACTCACATGAGCAGGAGCATTTTCGTTGTATATTTTTTGCTTAACAACAACATCTTGATTAAAGTAAAGCACTGTCCCGACAACAATACCCACAGCAATTTGCCCCAACACTTTAAATCTTCCTGCTAATCCTTCTTTATTCTTTTTAAACACTTTAATGTAATCATCAATAAAGCCAATTGCTCCCAACATTATGGTTGACACAATCATTAAAATGATGTAGATATTATCTAGTTTGGCAAATAATAAAGTAGGTATTAGTATTGCAGCCAAAATAATTAACCCTCCCATTGTGGGAGTTCCTTGTTTCTGAATTTGACCTTCCAATCCTAAATCTCTTACAATTTCACCAACCTGTAAAAGTTGTAATCGTTGGATAATTTTTTTACCAATTATCATCGATATTATTAGGGAAGTTATTAAGGCAAATGCTGCTCTAAAAGTAATGTACTGGAAAACTCCAGCTCCTGGAATGTCTAATTCATTTAAATATGTAAATAAGTAATACAGCATTAATTGATGTGTTGATTTGTAGATGTGTAAATTATATGATTAAGTATTTTCATTAGTTATTGTTTTTTGATGTTGTAATTATTCACTTCTATTTATCTCATTTTCTTTTTCCATTTTCACATTTTCACATTTACTCATCATTACATCATCATATCAGTCAGTACTTGCAAATCGTCAAAAGGTAATTTAACCCCATTTATTTCTTGATATTTTTCATGCCCTTTCCCTGCAACTAGTATAATATCTCCTGTTTCTGCTAAAGAACATGCTGTTTTTATAGCTTCCTCTCTGTTTGAGATTGCTAACACTTTTTTAAAGTGTATCGCCTCTACTCCAGCACGCATATCTTTAATAATTTCTTCAGGATTTTCACTTCTTGGGTTATCAGAAGTCAATATCACTTTATCACTCATATCACAAGCAATCCCTGCCATTACTGGTCTTTTTGCTTTATCTCTATCTCCTCCACATCCAACTACAGTAATTACTTGCTCGTTCCCTGTTCTAATGTCATTTATCGTTTTTAGTACATTTTTAAGTGCATCAGGAGTGTGGGCATAATCAACAATACCTGCAACTTCGTTTTCCGATTTTATGTATTGAAATCTACCGTCAACAGACATTAACTTGCTTATCGCTGTTAGTATTTCTAATTTTTCTATCCCCAACAAATCAGCAACACTATAAATTGCCAACATATTGTAAGCATTAAACCCTCCTATCAATTTTGTCCAAACTTCATTTCCTGAAATATTTAACAACATTCCTGAAAAATCATTCTCTATAATTTTGCAAGTATAATCTGCCATACTTTTTAATGCATAGGTATATTGTTTTGCTTTAGTGTTTTGCATCATCACTAAACCATTCTTATCGTCTTTATTTACCAATGCAAATGAAGAGTCGCTTAAACCATCAAAAAACAATTTCTTGGCTTTAATGTATTCACTAAAGGTTTTATGATAATCTAAATGATCGTGTGTTATGTTTGTAAAAACAGCTCCTTTAAATTCTACCCCTGCAATTCTATTTTGATGGATTGCATGAGAGCTCACCTCCATAAAACAATACTTACAACCTTCTTCAACCATATTTCTTAACAAAGCGTTAAGCTGAATTGCATCAGGAGTTGTATGTGTTGAAGAAATTGATTTTACTCCAATTTTATTCACTACTGTTGACAACAACCCCGATTTTAACCCTAGCTCTGTAAACAAATCATGTAGCAATGTAGCTGTCGTGGTTTTTCCATTAGTACCCGTAATACCAACTAATTCAATTTCTAAGGAAGGATTATCATAAAAATTTGAAGCAATAACCCCTAATGAATTACTACTATCTTCTACCTCAACATAAGTAATCCCTTCAATTAATTTTTCAGGTAACACCTGACAAACAATTGCTTGAGCACCTTTTTCTATTGCTACATCAATATATTGATGTCCATCAACTTGAGTACCCGAAACAGCAACAAATAAGCTTAGTTTTTCAACCGCTCTAGAATCGAAACAAATTTTCTCCACAGCAACATTAGTCGAGCCAACCACATTGACAATCCCTGCTTTGTATAATATGTCTTTTAATAATTTCATTACACTAATTCCAATAAAATTTTAGCTCCTTTAACTATTTTTTCTCCTGGGTTAATTGATTGTTTTTTAACTGTACCTGCACCTGTAAACTTCACTACTAACCCTTGATTTTCTAAAATAAAAACAGCGTCTTTAACACTTAAACCTGTTACATCTGGAATATAAATTGGGGCTATTTTTTTATGATAGATTTGAACATTCTCTGTTCCTGTACTCACTTTTACCCAATCATTTACTTTTTGTGATGTTTTCGTTTTTACTCCTAGCTCGCTATACACTCTGGCTAAATCTTCATAATATCCATCTTTAGCATAAGGTATTTTTGAGACTGCTTTATTTTCCTTGTTTTTTAATTCCGCATGGATAGCAACACTGCTTGCATAAACCTTATCGGCAACTTCTTTAAAAATTGGTCCTGCAACTAAGTTTCCATAATAAACATTACGTGAAGGGGCATTCACAACAACTATACAGGTGTATTTTGGATTATCTGCTGGAAAATAACCTACAAAAGAAGCCTGGTGGCTAATTTTAGACTCATATTTATACCCATATTTATCGTTAGCTATTTGAGCTGTTCCGGTTTTACCTGCAATTTTATATGTTGAGTTTTTTAAATTTCTAGCAGTTCCTTCTTCCACAACTCCAAGCAACATTTCTTGAGCCATTTCAATTGTTTTCTTAGAGCAAATAGAATTGTTTATTACCTCTGGCTTAAACTCTTTTATAATTTTACCTCTATGTTTAATATGTTTTACAAACATTGGCTTTACCATTTTCCCATCATTTGCAACAGCATTATAAAAAGTTAAAATTTGTAAAGGCGTTAAATGCGATTCGTATCCAATTGACATCCATGGTAATGAAATACCCGACCAACTTCCATCATCTGTACTTTTTATTAAAGGCATTCCTTCTCCAGCCACTTCAATTCCCAATCTTTTATTCAAATTCATCTTATAAAGTCTATCCACAAATTGTTGAGGCTTGTCTGCATAATTTTGATTTATCAATTTAGAAATAGCCACATTTGAAGAAACTTCAAATGCTCTTTTCACAGTTATTACTCCAAAACCTCCTTTGTGAGAGTCTCTCATTGTTTTATCGTAAAACTTTGTCGTCCCATCCTCAGTATCAATCATATCATCTAAGGTTAAATAACCATCTTCAAAAGCAGCCATTAATGCTGGCAACTTAAACACAGAACCTGGTTCAGTACTTTCTCCAATCATGTAATTATAAGTCTCGTAATAGTTCCCATTTTTTGTTAAACTTAAATTTGCAATTGCCTTAATTTGACCCGTAGAAACTTCCATTAAAGCCACACAACCATGGTCTGCTCCATGCATTTCTAATTGCTTTTTCAAGGCATTCTCTGCAACATCCTGAATATTAATATCGATAGTCGTATGAACATCACTACCATCTTGTGGTTCAACTTCATTTTCATCACTTATTGGCATCCAAACTCCTCCCGCAATTTTTTGCATCAATCTTTTACCATTAACCCCACTTAAATCTTTTGTATAAGCACCCTCCAAACCAACTGGCTTAACTCCTTCTCTTTCATAGCCAATAGTTCGGGCTGCTAAAATCTCAAAAGGCCTAACTCTTTTATTTTGCTGCGTGTAGATTAATCCTCCTTTAAACTTCCCTCTTTTAAAAATTTTAAACTCCTTTAATTCTTTCAGCTCAGTATATTTCACATTTCGCTTTATTAAATGATATCGAGAACCTTTTTTTCGTGCAGCGATTAATTCTGCTTTATATTGTTGTTTAGATTTAGAAGGAAACAACCCACTTAACTGAAGACACAAAGAATCAATACCTTCATAAAATATATCATCTGTTAAAGCCTCGGTATTCGCATCAAAACGCACCTCATAAATTGGAACTGAAGTAGCTAACAAACTACCATCTGCTGCGTAAAGATTTCCTCGAACTGCCTCTATATTTTTAAACCCAGTTGTTAAATTTTCAGCTTTCTCCCTCCATTCTGCTCCTTGAACATATTGCACATTAAAGGTTTGTCCTAAAATAACTAGGGCAAACAATGTTACAAAGGCGTAAACCAAATAAACCCTAGATAATATGTCTTTCTTTAGGTTCTTCATCTAATTTTTAAGAATAATCTTATTAGCCTCTTTTTTGTTGACTAGAATTTTACTTGGCGGAATTATCGACTCTTTAATACCAAAATCTATAGTAGCTTCTGCCACCTGAGACTGCTTACTTTTAAAATTGAAATCGGATTTTGTAGTAATGTATTCTGATCGAAGTTCTTTTAATTCTGAGCCGACTTTATATAAATCTCTTACTGTTTTTTCTGAGTAATAGCCATTAGCGATATAAAGAATACCTAAAAGTGTTAGAAAAAACACATAAGGCAATGATGAAACTACATTATCTTTGTTTAAAAAGTTTCCAGAAAATATGGAAGACAACGACTTAACAACCTTAGGGGTTTCTTTTTTTGATGCTGTTTTTACGTCGTCTTTTTTATAAGTATTCATTCATTAAAGCTTCTCAGCCACTCTTAATTTTGCACTTCTTGCTCTATTATTAATTGCCAATTCTTCTGCTGTAGAAATAATTGGTTTTTTATTTATCATTTTAAAATCCAACAAAGGGTTTCCAAAAAAATCTTTTTCTAACTCTCCCGAAAAGTTTCCTTTTCTTAAATAATTCTTCACCAATCTATCTTCTAAAGAATGATAGGTCATCACTACCAATCTACCCCCAGGTTTCAACACCTCTTTTGCTTGCTGCAACAAATCTTTCAGCACCCCCATCTCATCATTCACTTCAATTCTCAACGCCTGAAACACTTGAGCCAAATACTTGTTTTTCATCTTCCCAATAGTACAGGCACTAGCTATTTCAATTAATTCCGACGTAGTCTTTATTCTACCACCCAATCTTGCCGAAGCAATTTTAAACACTAACTTTTTAGCATTTTTGATTTCGCCATACTCACGAAACAACTTCATCAATTCACTCTCTTCATAATCGTTAACTATCTTCTCTGCTGTCAAATCTATTTTCTGATTCATCCTCATATCCAATGGACCATCAAATCGTATTGAGAAACCTCGCTCCCCAACATCAAACTGATGAGACGAAACTCCTAAATCAGCCAACAAACCATCAACCCCATTAACTCCATACATTTTTAAGTAATTCTTCAAATACTTAAAATTTTGAGGAACCAACGTAAATCGTTCATCATCAATCTTATTCGCCAAGGCATCTGCATCTTGGTCAAAACCGATCAACTTCCCACCTTTTAATCTTTTCAAAATTTCTTTTGAATGGCCACCACCACCAAAAGTTACATCAACATAAACTCCATCCTCTTTTATCGCAAGCCCCTCCATGCATTCCAACAGCATTACAGGATTATGATAACTCATCTGCTCCATTATTTCCTACATTACCCATTACCTCCTCAGCTAAAGCTGCAAAATCATCTGGCTCATCTGTTAACAACCCATCATAAGTCGATTTATCCCAAACTTCAATTCTATTTGAATAAGCAAACAATACCACTTCTTTTTCAACTGCGGCATAATCCAACATTCGCTTTGGAAACAAAATTCTTCCAGTTGTATCTAGCCCCAACTCCGATGCTCCCCTATAAAAATACCTCACAAACTCTCTATTCTTTTTTACATACTGATTTAGCTTGTTTACCTCTGCACTAATACCTTCCCATTCATTTTTTGGGTACAACACCAAACATTTTTCAAACCCTCGATTCAAGACAAACCTCTCCTGCGCTGCTGGATCCAACTGCTTACGCAAACCTGAAGGAATCATTACCCTCCCTTTTGCATCCATTTTACACTCAAATTCTCCTATAAAATTTGCCATTCAATCAACTAACAATCAATACGTTATTTTTTGAATTGTAAATATAATTGAATTTTTACCACTTCCTACCACTTCTTACCACTTTGTTGATAACTTTTAAATGAAAATCGTCCAATTCAGACGCTCAATACTTCGTAACTAATTGATTTTACAGATTTTAAAAAAGTGGTAAGAAATAGTTTAATTTCAACAAGTCTTTTTAACAGTTAAGTGTTAAAACAAGGGCTACATAAAAAATTCTTTATATTTCAAAATGTTTACTTTTGAGTAAATCATAACTAACTATAATGAGCTTCGAAAACGAAATAATTAAGGAAGGTGAATTTCAATACTTTGAAAAAGGAGAAGGACACACTATTATTATCCTACATGGTTTATTTGGTGCTTTGAGCAACTTTGAAGAATTGGTTGATAATTTTTCTAAAAACTTTAGAGTAGTTGTACCTATCATGCCGATGTATGATATGCCGATACTTCAAACGAACATTAAAAATTTTACAAAATATATTGAAGATTTTATCAACTACAAACAGTTAAACAATTTTACTGTTTTAGGAAATTCGTTAGGAGGTCATATTGCCTTAGTTTACACCAAGCAAAACCCAGAAAAAGTACACTCAATGGTACTTACTGGAAGTTCTGGCTTGTATGAAAATGCTTTTGGAGGTTCTTTTCCAAGAAGAGAAGATAAAGAGTATTTACGAAACAAAATTGCACTAACTTTTTATGATCCAGCAATAGTTACTGATGATTTAGTTGACATGCTTTA
>CAXBPN010000063.1:0-11477 GCA_963977515.1 uncultured Flavobacteriales bacterium | reverse complement strand
GTCAATAAATTGGTTATAGATACATTACTTGCTTTACAGCTTTCATTATTTTATCTACGTTAGGTAAATATGCTTCAATTAAAGGAGGGGAGAAACTCATAGGTACATCTCCACCAGTTACTCTCGCTATCGGAGCATCTAAATAATCAAAAGCTTCTTTTTGTACTTTAAATGTTAATTCAGAAGAAAATGAACCTAAAGGCCAAGATTCTTCAACAAATACCATACGATTTGTTTTTTTAACTGAATTTATAACTGTATCGTAATCAATTGGACTTAGTGTTCTTAAATCAATAGTTTCAGCGTTAATTCCTTCTTTTTCTAGTTCAATAGCAGCTTCTTTAACTAGTTTCATCATTTTACCGAAACTAACAATAGTTACATCAGTACCCTCTTTGGTAACATTTGCTAATCCAATTGGAATAATGTATTCTCCTTCTGGAACAGGTCCTTTATCTCCATACATTTGTTCTGACTCCATAAAAATTACTGGGTCATTATCTCTAATAGCTGCTTTTAATAAGCCTTTTGCATCATAAGGGTTTGAAGGTTGTATAACTTTTAAACCAGGGCAGTTTGCATACCAATTTGAAAAATCTTGTGAGTGAGTAGCTCCTAATTGACCTGCAGCACCAGTTCCACCTCTAAATACTATTGGTATGTTTATTTGTCCGCCAGACATGTTATACATTTTGGCAGCATTATTAATTATTTGGTCAATTGCAACTAAAGAGAAATTCCAAGTCATAAACTCAACGATAGGTCTTAATCCATTCATGGCAGCACCAACGGCAATCCCCGTAAATCCATTCTCTGCAATAGGAGTATCAATAACCCTTTTTGGACCAAACTCATCTAACATTCCTTTACTAACCTTATAAGCACCATTATATTCAGCAACTTCTTCACCTAATAAAAAAACATTTTCATCTTTTCGCATTTCTTCGCACATTGCTTCGTTTAAAGCCTCTCTATATTGAATTTCTCTCATAGTCTATAATATTTTGTGCCTAATTATAAAAAATTATTAGCAGCCATCGGCTGCCAAAATTATAAAATAAATGTAGTTTTTTAATGTTTTTAATTATTAAAGCTATTTTTGAGTAATAAATGATAACAATTAAAGAAAAATACCAACGCTTTTGTGGGGAGAATAAAGAGATTCCTTTATTCTTAACTTATAATTGGTATAATGCTTTATATAAAAATAGTGATTGGAGTGTGGTAGTTGAAGAAAAAGGGGAGGAGCTAGTTGGATTTATACCTTATCTATTAACCAAGAAAAAAACGTTTAATGTTATCAATCAACCTTTACTAACTCCCTATCAAGGAGTTTGGTTGAACTACCCCAAAGAGCAGAAGTATGCCAATAGGTTGGGATTTGAAAAGGAAGTAATCACATCTTTAATTAAAAAGCTTCCAAAAACAGATTTGTTTCAACAGAAATTCACGCCTCAGTTTACCAACTGGATGCCTTTTTATTGGAAAGGATTTGAGCAAAGTACACGATATACTTATATAATAAATGATTTATCAGATTTATCTATTGTGTTTTCAAACTTTAAGGAAAATATAAGAAGAGAAATTAGAAAGGCTGAAAAACAGTTGACAGTAGTTAATAGTGAAGATGTTGAATTGCTTTTTAAGATGAAACAAGATATTTATGCTGTAAACAATACAACTTACCCAATTCCTTTTGACATTTTAAAAAAAGCTGTTGATTATGGTTTGGCTAATAATTGTGGTGAGATTTTAATTGCAAAAGATAAAGAAGACAATATTCATTCGGTTCTTTTTTATGTTTGGGATAATTCTTCAGCTTATTATTTACAAGGAGTAACTTCTGAAAAATTTAAAACTACAGGGTCTATGAGTTTATTGCTGTGGGAGGCAATTAACCGATCTGCTACAAAAACCAAAAACTTTAATTTTGAGGGAAGTATGATTGAGCCTATTGAAAGGTATTTTAGAGCTTTTGGAGGAAAATTAACTCCTTATTTTGAAATAAAAAAAACAAGTTCTAAATTTCTAAAACTGTTGAATTATTAAAACTTTTTTTCAAAATATAGCTTTTAAAGGAGCTAAACATTTTACTCAACAACAGTTAATAAATTTAACAGGACAAAAACTTGTTTTACCTTTTTACCACTTGGTTTCGGATGAAACACCTATTCATGTTAAAAATTTATATGAAGCCAGAAGCATTAGTGAGTTTAAAGAAGATTTAGATTTTTTATTAGAAAATTATAAGCCAATAAACTTACAGCAGTTAATTGAAATAACTAAAAATAAAACAAAACCATCTGAAAATTGTTTTCACCTAACATTTGATGATGGCTTAAAAGAGTTAGCAACTATTGTTGCTCCTATTTTAAAAGAAAGAAATATACCGGCTACATTTTTTATTAATACGGACTTTTTAGATAATAAAGCTCTCTTTTATCGATTTAAAGCAAGTGTTTTAATAGAAAAGTATCATGCAAAAGGATTGCTTGATTTTGATAGTGAGAAAGAAAATGAAATTGATGAGCTGGCAAAACTGTTTGGTGAAGACTTTGATGAATATTTAAAGAAAGAACAACCTTATTTAAATTTAGAAGATGTAAATGAATTAATAAAACAAGGTTTTACAATAGGAGGTCATAGTAAAAATCATCCGAGGTATAAAAACTTATCGTTAGATGAGCAAGTAGCACAAACGATGGAAAGTGTAGATTTTTTAACTGAAAAATTTAATTTAAATTATAAAGTATTTGCCTTTCCTTTTACAGATGATGGAGTAGGAAAGGAGTTTTTTAATAAAATAGAAGGAAAATTAGATTTAACTTTTGGTACAGCAGGCTTAAAAAAGGATATTGTAAACAACAACCTACAACGAATACCTATGGAAGAAAACAAAAAAGGTATTGAAATAATTAAATCACAATACCTTTATTATTTCTTAAAGATGTTTGTCGGAAAAAATACAGTTAAGTGGTAATTCCTCCTTTAACATAATCTCTTAAATACTCGTATTTAGGCATCAAATCACCATTTTTACAAATCGTAGCCCTTTCGATAACTTGCTCCTTATCATCAATTAAATGAGGAAGAATTTTATCAATAAATTCACGACCGAAATCAGCAGAAGCATCTCTAGGTAACTCGCAAGGCAAATTGTCAACGGCCATTACCGTAATTGCATTTTCATTATCGAAATTTGTTTCTTTTTCATTTACAACATCATAACCATAAAGAGGTGCTGAAATTGTTGAAGGACGGATGGTACAAGCAACTGCGGTATCAATATCGCAACTAACATCGCCTACAACTTTAATTTTAAAGTCAGGTAATTTAGCATCTTCTCTAGTAAAAATATAAGGTGCTTTATTATCCCAAAAATGACCAGAAATATACATGTCAGCAATCTTTGCGAATTTCATAAAGTTACGTTTGAACTTTTCAGGAGTAGCATAAACATCTTTTCTAGTAAAAGGAGAGCCATCTATTGTTGTATAATAATCATCAACCAAAAGTTGAGCATAAACAGGTTCGGTGTAAGTATTTTTTAATATTTCTTGAGCAGAAACTTTTTTAACTTTCACTTTTTCAAGTATTTCAATAATACCAGTTGCAACTCTACCACCACCAGTAATTATAATTTTATAATCATTTGGCAGGTTAATTTTGGGTATTTCAGCTTCCATTTCAGCTCTATCAATACATTGAAATGCTCTTTTTAAATCATATTTTTCAGTTCTTTTTCCGTAAGCATAAAAAGAATTATAACATCCAACAATTCCAGCATATTTACCAAAACCTATTAGTCTATTTCCTTGTGTGTTAGTTAATGTTTCATAATCTACCATTGTAATGTTTTTGTTTAACATTTCAATTAATAGATCTCTATTGTAAGACTGTTTTTTTATGGTATGAGAAAAATAGAAATAGGTTTTATTTGGAATCAAGTCTTTTTTAGGTACTTCTTTTACTCCTAATAAAACATCACAATCATCAATATTATCAACCAATTCTATTCTTTGTTCTTTGTATTCTTGTTCAGTAATTCGTCTTACCTCACTCTTTTGAACAACCAAATTAATAGTTGGGTATTTATTTTTAATTTCTTTACATTGAATTGGAGACAATGGAACTCTCTCATCTGGTGGTGTTTTGCCTTCTCTTAATACCCCTATTTTCATGCTAAAATTTTATTTAAACTCAAAAATAGGAAATTGCATGATATTTGCATTATAAATAGGCGTATAAGTTGTAACTTTGTATAGTTCTTTGAAAATATTGGGGTCGTTTTTGGTTTTGACTGCAAGATGAAGTGGTAAGCAAGCATGTCGAGCATTGTGAGTTGGCTCGTAAATATTGGCTCTCAAATCGCTAACTGGCGAAAATAACTATGCAATGGCTGCATAATCACGACCAAGTCGGATTATCTTAATACTTATCCTTAGAGGGTAAGCACCATTAATCTCTCAACAGTTCTGTTCATTAATTGTTGTATTCGAGGTTTCAAAATTTTGAACTAGCTAAGTAAAATGCTTCGATTTACTGGCGAAACACAAGAAGCTTAAGTTTATGGTTGGATGCTTTTAACCTGCTATAAACCTAACAATTAATTAAAAGCTAAACATGTAGAAACCTTATTAGTTCCTTGTTTGGACGAGGGTTCGATCGCGGGTCGACTTGGAGAGTAATCTCCTCGCTTAAATTGGGTGAATTCAGGGGAAGCTAAGTTCTGATACTTATCAGGATAAGCCAATCGTGAGCCAAGCCCCGAAATTTCGGGGAAGGTGCAGAGACTACCGGGTTACCGGCTAGAGCTCCCAACTCCTATTTATTAGGAAGATGAGATAGTCCACGCCAGATTGAAAAATTTGGGAAAGTGCCCCTCCGACTCCACTATTTAAACCAGCTGTAATTTTACAGCTGGTTTTTTTATATCTTTATTTTTATGAATTGGAATTATATTTCAGGATTTTTTGATGCCGATGGGTCAATTACATTGGTAAATCCTGGAAACTCTAAATATAAAACGGTTTACCTTTCTTTCCATAATAATGAATTAGTCATTTTAGAATCTATTCAAACTTTTATCGATAAAGAAACAGGGGTGAAAGGAGTGATTGTTGAAAAGAAAGCAAAGTCGGAAAATCATAATATAGCTTATGATTTAAAATATGATTTTTTACCAAAAGTAATAACAATTGCTAATCACTTAAAAATTAAACATCCTAAAAAGAAACATAGAATAAAGGTAGTTCAAGAATTAGCTTTAATTATTCCTCGCAATGGTAAATACTCCGAAGAATTATTGCTAAAAAGAAAAGAATTGGAAGAATTGTTTTTTAGCCATAAGACTTACTAATTTCTCATTAAAAAAGCCCTAATAAAATGAATTATTAGGGCTTTTTAGTTTTTCTGAGATAATGTTGCGAATATCAAAAGATTAGTTATATAAAGCAATCCGATGACTATTTTTACCCACCCCTAACCCTCCGAAAAAGCGGAGCACGCTCTCCAAGGAGGGGAATTTACTGAATTACTATTTTTTGGTTAAAACTTTCTATTCCGTTATCAATCTTTACCAAATACATACCATTAGAAACATTTAAGTTGAATTTGTTATTTCCTCTTGTGGTTTTATTAAAAACCTCTTGACCACTTAGATTATAAACAGTAAGGTTATATTCTTTTGAATCATTAGAATTAACGACTATGTTTTTATCATAAGAATAAATAGTATATTTATCTGAAATATCATTTAATTTAATACCTGTACTTAAATCAGAAATTTTAACATACACTAATTGAATAGTTGAGAACCTATCTTCATCGAATTTGATTTTAATCCAGGTGTAATTGTTTGAATTGTTGAATGATGATTGTACCGTTCTTAATCCTGAACTTACATTATTAACAGTATCAATAAGATTCCAAGTTATGCCATCATTACTTCCAAGGAATGAAAAATTTACAATGGCACTAGACCCATTAGGTGGAGTTAGCATATTATATTTGATTTCGTAATTAATATTACTGACTCCACTCATTCCCGTAACTTCTTTTGTAGCAGTTGCAATATATGGCCAAGGGGATGAACTAGTCTGAAAAGTTACCCAATCAGTTGATTCAGTAATATTTGCAGGAAGATTAGTCCAAGTACTAAAAATTTGCTCCATAAAAGTGAACGACCATCCATTAGAAGTTAAAATACCCCCATCAGGTGAAGGAATTGATTGTAATGATCCAACTTCATAAGGTAATGTTTGTGAAAATAAATTTGATGTAAAAAACATCATTATTATTAATGTAAGTGTGTAAAGTTTTTTCATAGTTTTTTGGGTTTAATTTTTTTCTGAGGTAGCGTTAGCGGACATCAGAAATTTAGTTTTTATTTATAAGATTGCTTTTTCCTTCGTCATCGCAATGACGGTTTTTTATTAAATTTCTTTAACTGATTCTATTGAAATCCATTTTGGAGTTTTCTTTTTTGCTTCGGAGATTGCTTCTGATTCACTTGCGGCTTTTACTTTTACAGAATAATAAGTTCCTGGAACTTTTACTCTTACTTCGTATTCTTTCATGATTTATTAAATTTTTATTAATTCTAATAATAAAGATGAAATAAAATTGGATATAACACTAATTAAGAATGCAATAAATGCTGATCTAAGTGGATTGGCTTTTATCCATTTAGTTAGCTCTTCATATCTTTTTGTAATACCTAGTGATTCTGTTACTTTTGGGATTTCTTGTTTTTCTTCTTTATCATTAAGAGTCTTTTTTAGAGACAAATGGAATTCATTATCATTTATAATTCTAATATAGATTAAATCATTTTTGTTTGGTAAATATTTTTTAAACCATTTGGAAAGACCATCAATACGTGCAGTTGATTTACTTATTCGGACAGGATATTTGTTATCCATATCATCTAATACATTTATGGATTTACCATAATCTCTATTCGTTATTTCAGAAATTCCTCCAAGTGAGACAACATAATAATCAACTTCTGTTTTAGTTAATTTGTGTGAATAAATTTTTTTACTTTCCATAATCACCTCCAAATAAAATTAAACTCACCACTATTGGTGTAGCTATATGCCCCTTTACTTTTACTAAATGCTATGGGGGCTTGTAGTTCTTCTTTCATAAATTTTAAATACTTGTAAACAGCCCGCTCCGATAAATTTAACCGACTAGCCAACTGAGCTGGAGAGCCTGTTGCTTTTCTGCTAATTAAATCGTCTATTTTTATAATGGTTCTGATGTCCACTCGTATCACTTTTCAAATCTAACTCATCGCACTGAACTGATAATGCAGTGAGAAAAATTAGCTTTGTTTATTAAAGAACAAGTAACTTTCACTTTTGTACTACTCTCATTTAAAAAAAGAGCAAAACGATAAAAAATAAACCACATAGGTGCATAGGCATATCGACTAGTTTAAAAGTAAAGTATGGTATAGAAATAAATTTTAATCATAGCGTTAACTATGTAAAAACAAGCTTCTATGGTTGCTTTTAGTATAAATTTCTATGTAACTATGTGGTTAAAAGTATTGCTAAATAGCTAATAAAAATTGAGGAACACTTTAGAAATAGAAAATAACACCATAGAGAAATCACTCAATTGGAGCTTGTTTGTAGCAGGAGATAATGAATCTATTTCGTTAATTTACAAACAGTTATTGCCTCAGTTATTGTTTATTGCTTATCGGTATTTAAAAAACCAAGAAAAAGCACAAGATGCTGTTGCCGATGTTTTTGAGAAATTAATAACGATGAATGCCAATGAAAGACAGCAGAAATTAAGTGGGGTAGATGAAAAATTAGAATCGTTTTTAAAAGTGATTGTAAAAAATAGGTGTATTAATCACCTCAATATTGAACAAAATAGAAAGGGGATATTAAAACAAATTGGGTTTTTTAGGAGTGGACAATCTTTACCTAATGAATTGCAAAATGAAGATTTGAATTTAATGATGGATTTACTTGCTGATAGGCAAAAGGAAGTGTTGAAGCTGAATTTAAAAGGGTTTAAGAATAATGAAATAGCTCAACAATTAAACATCAGTGAAAATACGGTTAAGAATACCTTAGTAAATTCTAAAAAGAAAATTAAAGAGATTTATAATACCTTTATGGTGTAATGTAGGCAATGCCTGAGATAAAAAAATGATAACGAACAACCAACATATTATCCCTCCAACAATGGAAGAAATTCTTAACGCAATTTCGAATGAATCGTTAAGAGTTGATGTTGTTGAACGTTTAAAAAAATCAACTCCAGTAGATGATGAAATTATTGGTGTAAAATTGTTTTTAGAAGATAATAATTACGATTTTAATAAACTAGCTTCTTTTCTTCATTCAGCCGAGTTGAATATTGATAAAATTACAACTCAAAAAAACTCAAAACAACCTTCTTACAATTGGTTAAAGGTTGCGGCAGTTCTTGTTCCACTTATTGGTATTTCCTTTTATTTTTTAATGAATAGAGAAAACCAATATGATAATCTTTATAGTAATTATTATGAAAAAGAATTAGGATTACCTGTTACGCTTTCAGATGAAAACAACAAACTGTTTAATGAGTCGATGAATTTATTTCGAGATGAAGATTACACTTCATCATTACAAGGGTTTCAGAAGCTATTAATGGAGAAACCAACTAATGATACATTACATTATTTTATAGGAGTTTGTTTGCTGGAAAATGGAGAAACGAAAGCAGCAATAAACGAGTTTAGTTATAATTTTGAACAATCTTTTTTTAAGGAAAAATCTGAATATCGATTGGCTTTAGCTTATTTGAAAGCTAAAGAAAAAAAGAAACTCAAGCAGCAGCTAGCAATTATCCTTCAAAATAAAAACCATCGGTATTATCAGCAAGCTAAAGCATTGCTTGTAGAGTTGTAGTAGTGTTTTTGTTTCCCCTCTAAAAAGCTTGTGCCGCACTTAATGCGGTAAGAGGCTAGGGAGTGTTTTTTTGTGGTGTTGGCACTTTTTTTAGTTAGATTCCTGATAAATTATGTCGTTTCTCCATAATTTTCAGGAATGACGAATTTAGTGAGGCTCGTCATTCCTTACGAAATGAAATGGAGATAAGGAATCTAGTTTTAACAATAAAATTACCTCTTCCATCGTCATCGTAATGACGGTTTGTTCATAAAGATTCCGGATAATTTTTTCGTGCCTCAAAATTTCCGGAATGGCGTAATGTTATAAGTCGTTTTAAAACCATTTTCTTTTTACTACAAACCCCAAAGGAATAATCAAAAGGAAGAGTAGATAGTAATAGTTAAATATATTTTTACTCTTTATTGTAATTTCAGAAGTGTTTCCTGTTAACCGATAAGGAGACCAATAAAAAGGTTTAAACTCTTCATCTTGTTTACAGCTGTTCCAGTAGTCCTTTTTTGATAACCATAATGAAACACTCTTAGTTTTTCCTTCAGCTAAATACTGCAAAAATTGTTTCATGATATATGAGTTTGTTTTATCATCAATTTCCCAATTGGTGGTAACGGTACTTTTAATACCTGAATAAATTAACGATTTTGTAAACCCTCCCGTAGAACCCTCAGAAATATAGGTTGATGATTGATTTGTATTACAAGCAGTTGTAATAAATAGACTATTAGAAAACTTCATATTCATTAATTGATCGGATTCAATGGATATAGAATCAGTTAAATAAATACGAGAATTAGATGTGGTATAGTTTCCTTGACCATGACCAATTAAAAGAATGATGTCGTGATTGTTTACTTCATTTCTAAATTCATTTAAACCTAAAGGAGATGAAATAGAGGAGGTATAATTTTCTTTAACCCAATCAATTAATTTATTAGAAAAAATGAGGTTCGTTTTGGTGTCAAATTTTCCATTAATAATCCCGATAGAATTTTTATTTTGTTTGCTAGTTCTGTAATTATCCTTTAAAATAGAAAGGTTTAAACCATAACTAAAATTGTATTTATGAAACATATAGGGATAATCTTTCCATTTATTTGAAAGGGTATCCGATATTAATAAATCAAAATTTAACTGAGAAAATTCAGAGGACGGTACGATGATAATATTTTTAGAATTATTTAGCGTAAGAAGAGAATCAATAGGTTTAAAAAGGTATTTATAATACCTATAATTTAATGTTTTAAATTGGTGAGGTGTCCCAAATCCATTTAAATGGTTGTAGTTTTCTTGACTAGTTCTTAACCTTTTATTATTAATGAATATAAAATCAACTTTTGTTTTAGTGATAATAATAGCGTGAGTTTTGTTAGGGTTATTAGAACTTAAATAAACAACAATAGCTTCATCATCTTTTAAGTTTTGTTGAAGACTTTTTACTGTAATAGAATCGGTTGATTTTTTCTTTAATGAATAAGTAGGATAAATATCTAAATCTCCGTAATAAAGTGCTTTGTCGATATAAGAACTATCGTTTGTTAAAAGGAACAAGTCGAAACAACTATTCGGAATTTTTTGGAGACAAGAAATCCGATAAGCATCATCTAACCCTTTGTTTTTATTACCTACTTTCTTACAATAACCTAACCAACTATTTACTGAACTTTCATAAGTAGATAACGACTTGTATAAATATTGAACATCATGGGTTGATTTATACCATTCTTCATAATTCCAACCTTTCCATGATATGGCGGTATTGTATTCGTTTAAATGTAAAATGTTGTTGTTGTGAGTTGCATACTGAATAGCAAAATTATAAAGAGAATCTGCCGTTTTATAATCTTTCATGTAATGGTAATCAAGAGCTAATAAAGAATAGCATTGAGAAAGAAATCGATTAGGATTTTTGTATGTTTTTTTGCCCAAATCAATGGCTTGACGATATGTTTCAACTCCTTTGTCCAAAATTTCGTTTAGCCCAATAAATGGGCCTCTATTTTTATACATATCTTGGTTAAGGGCAATCATATCATTGTATAGATTACCAATGATTCTTAATATGTTTGGTTTTTGATATTTATTAGCATACGATAAAGACTTCTTTAAATAATTAATACAATATCTTCTCATGACAATAAGACTGTCTCCTTTTTTCCTCTTATTTATTTCAGGATAATAGAAAATGGCATTTCTCATACAATTGCCATACACTTTGTATATTCTTGAAATTAAAGTTGAATCAGCATAGTTAAAATTAGTTTCCAAAATCTTTAGTGATTTCACAGCAAAAAAAGTTGAAGAGTCAGTTCTTAGTTTGTAATGGTTGTATAGCCCTAAATTGGAGAAATAAAGAGAAGAGTCCAAACCAGTTTTATTTTCTAAAATATTAAAAGACAAAATAGCGTAGTTTTTAAATTTTTCAGTTTCTCCGAGTGTAAGGTAATTATCTGCAAGAATTAGATAACAACGAGATTTTTGAGTTGATGATAACTTTGAAAGTGATAAATTTTTAGAAACTAAATCAATACTTTTTTGATGGAAACCATTATTTAAAAAATC
>CAXBPN010000062.1:0-11574 GCA_963977515.1 uncultured Flavobacteriales bacterium | reverse complement strand
TGTCCACTTGAAAATATTTACTCAAAAACAGCCTAACTTTTGTCTATTAAGCCAAATATTTAATCGTTGGGGAGAATTAATTTTTGAAAGTAATGATCTGGAAGTTGGATGGGATGGTTATTATAAAGGGGTACTTCAAAATAACGACGTATATGTATATAAGATACAAGCTTTAACTTGGAGAGACGAAACCCAAGCTATTGAGGGGCACATAAATTTGTTAAGATAAAGCCTAATAACTACTAGTTAATTGTCCAGAATAATTCAAATAAATATTATTCTTATAGGCATCTTTATATAGCACCGTGTAATAAAGACTATCAGATGTATAAGATCCATTATATACTCCAGAAGAAAATATTCCTGTACCTGAAGCAAAACTAGAAAAGGTAATATTAGTAATAGACACATCTATTGAATTACTTATTTCTCCTTTTAATGCTTCTCCATTTACATTTGTATTAAGTTGAAAAGATGGTTTAACACCATGTAAACTAGACACAACATTTAACAACGGATAATTCGTAATAGCAGTATTGTTTGAATCATATTTATCCACCATCATCGTACCTGTAAAAACAAAATTTGTTGGGTTAGATACAGGCGTAGAAGTAGTAGTTGCAACAGATTCTGGTAATGAATTATCAGTTTTAGTACATCCTAATAAAATAAGAATTGACAACAGGCTAGTTATTAAAAAACATTTTTTCATACTTTATTTAATTAGTTCATTCTAAAATTAGCCAATTAATTTATAATATTAGCTTTTTTCCAAATGGCTAAATTATGTGTAATAAAATCAATTACTTTTTGATGCTCTTCATTACCTGAACCATTAATCTTAATTGGTTCTCCAAACTTAATGTGTATCGGTTCTTTCCTATTTAATCCTCCAACATCTTTAATTAACTTGCCATTCTTCCAGAAATCGGTTTTAATCGCTACAGGCACGATTGAAACCTTAGCTAATTTGGCTAGCTTAATTCCCATTTTATTAAAATGAGCAGGGTTAAATTCTATCTCACGATGACTTTGAGGAAATATAACTACGGAAATATTCTTTTTTAAATTTTCAACACCATCCAACATCACTTTTTTAAAGTCTATTGCTGCATTTTTCCGATCGACAGCGATAGGTTTTCTTGCTCTCATTACCGCTCCAAAAAGAGGATGGGTCATTAAACTTTGCTTAACCACAAAAGTTACTTCACGTTTAGATGCAATTAAACCAGGTAAAATCATTGTTTCTAAGGTACTCATGTGATTACCAACAAATACAACAGGTTCTTTTGATTTTAAAATATTTTCTAGCCCTTCGATATGAAATTTACCACCACAATCTTCTACCATCTCTAACATCTCCATAGATTTAGCTGCCCAAGTTTGAGTATCTAACTTATTAGCTAATGCTAATTTTCTGTTTTCAAACAGTTTAGCAACAAATCGTAAACAAAAATAAACACACGTACCTAAAGATAATTTATCAAAAATAGATCGAGGATGATTTGCTGAAGTATGATAACTGGATTCGTTCAATTTTATTTTAGTTTTTACAAAACTAACAATAGCCATTTCGTTTTTGTATGATTCTTGTCACTTTTATTTACCAACTACCTCCAGCTCCACCTCCGCCAAATGAACCACCGCCAAAGCCACCGAAGCCACCTCCTCCAGAGCTAAAATTACCGAAACTACCACCATGACTTCTGCTTGCGGCATTCATTAACGACCATGCAGCCCAAAATCCTAAACCATTAGTAGATGCGTATCTTCTTGCTTGTTTTGCTCTTGTATAAAAAATTATTCCCATTATTAATAAAATAACAACAAAAGGAATCAAGTTTTTTAGTTTTGCTTTTTTACCATAATCATCAGCAGAATATTCTCCAGCAGAAATTTCCATGATAACTGAAACAGCATTCGAAATTCCTCCATAATAATCTTTCTCTTTAAAACGAGGAATCATTTCGTTTTCAACTATTCGTTTTGCAATAGCATCTGGCAACACTCCTTCTAAACCATACCCTGGAGCAATAAATACTTCTCCTTTTCCATCAATCTCTTTGGGCTTAACCATTATCACAACTCCATTATCTTTCCCTTTTTGACCAACACCCCATTTCTCACCTAAAGAATAAGTAAAATCTGATTTATCATATCCGCACAAATCGGTAACAGTAACTATCAATATTTGAGTTGAAACTGTATCATTAAAAGTAATTAGGGCTTGTCTTAATCCTTTCTCTTCATTTTCACTTAAAACTCCTGCATAATCTTGAACCAAATCCTGAACAGGCTTTTGATTCAATAAACAATTTTCTTGTGCTCTAACAGTAGTAAATACAGTAAGTAGTAATAATATGGGTAATAATTTTTTCATAATCAAAAGTAATTCCTCCCTTGAGGGGAGATTTCATTTATTTACCAAAAGAAATGTCATCCGACAGTTCATTTACATCGTCCTTTTCGTAAGGGTAATGTTCTTTTAATTGTTCTCCGGCTTTTATAATTCCTTCACTCAACCCTAATGCATAATCACCATTTTTAAAATGATTAATCATCACATCTTTAGTTTCATCCCAAAATCCTTTAGGAACTTTCATATTAATACCTGCATCACCTAAAATTGCTAGTTTTCTATCTTCTACTGCCAAATAGATTAACACACCATTTCTCAACTCAGTTTTCTGCATTTCTAATTCATCAAACATAAAGGCAGCATGATCTAATACATCTTCTTTGCATTTTTTTTCAATATGAACTCTTATCTCTCCTGATGTATTTTTTTCAGCTTGTTTTATTGCTTCAATAATTTGTTTTTTTTGTTCTTCTGTAAATATTTTTGATGGCATATCTTTATAAAAAAAAGTCCCCGCAACAAGTGCGGGGATAAATTTGTTATTTAAAATTGTACTTCTGGAGCTTTTTCAGCTCCATCTTGAGATTCAAAATAATCTCTTTTTTCAAAGCCAAACATTCCTGCCCAAATATTTTTAGGAAACTTACGGATAAATGTATTGTACTCTTTAGCTGTATCATTAAACTTTTTACGCTCTACAGAAATTCTATTTTCTGTACCTTCTAATTGAGCTTGTAACTCTAAAAAGTTTTGATTTGCTTTTAAATCAGGATAACGTTCTACAACAACCATTAATTTACTTAAAGCAGAACTTAATCCATCTTGTGCAGCAGAAAATTGCTTAATTGACTCTGCATTTAATTTGCTTGGGTCAATAGTAGTTTGTGTAGCTTTTGAACGAGCTTCAATAACTCCTTCTAATGTTTCTCTTTCGTGAGACGCATAACCTTTTACAGTATTTACTAAATTTGGTATAAGGTCAGCTCTTCGTTGGTAAACATTTTCTACCTGTGACCACTGCCCAGAAACAGCCTCATCCATTGTAACCATACTATTGTACGACCCAACGATAGAAGATATAGCAATCACAATGATTAAAGCTACAACTCCAAGTATTATCCATGATTTTTTCATTTAGTTTAAATTTAAATTAGTTCGATACTTCGTTTGATAAAATTAGTTAATTCTTCACCTTTAAGCATGTTTTGTGATAATAAAGCTAAATCTGCTGTTTGTTTGGCTATTTGTTTTTGTAATACAGCATCTTTTTCAGTTAACATTTTACTAATAACTGGGTGATTTACATTTACAACCAAGTTATAAGAATCTGGCATTGAACCTCCAAACATATTCATTCCACCACCACCAACAGCACTCATATCTTTCATTCTTCTCATAAATTCTGGCTGAACAACGGTCATCGGGTGGTCAGTTTCATTCATGCTTTCAAACTGAACAGTAAATTTACTTTTTTCAACTACCTCTTCAATTACAGGTTTTAGCTTTTCTTTATCTTCATCAGAAAGTTTGCTTGGTATTTCTTCATTCTTGTCAATCAACTTATCTATTGTGTCAGCATCTATTCTTGCAAAAGTTGAATTTTCAACTGTTTGCTCTAATTTACCAACCAAGTGAGCTGTTAGCATAGAATCTAAAACAATAACCTCATACCCTTTACTTGTTGCAGATTCGATATACGAGTGTTGAGCATCTACATTATTTGTATAAAGCACCACCAACTTATCATCTTTATCTGTTTGAGATGGTTTTATCTGCTCTTTTAACTCATCTAAAGTATAATACTTACCTGTAGTTGTTTTGTACAATGCAAATTTTTGAGCTCTTTCAAAAAACTTATCATCCGAAAGCATTCCATACTCAATAAACATCTTAATATCATCCCACTTACTTTCAAAATCAGCTCTATCTTTTTTAAATAATTCTTCTAGTTTATCCGATACTTTCTTAGAAATATGGCTCGCTATCTTCTTAACCGCACCATCGCTTTGTAAATAAGAACGTGAAACGTTTAATGGAATATCTGGAGAATCTATTACTCCATGTAATAAAGTTAAGAAATCAGGGACAATTCCTTCTACTGAATCGGTAATAAAAACCTGACGAGAGTACAATTGAATTTTATCTTTTTGCACCTCCATATTTGGTTTAATCTTAGGGAAGTATAAAATACCTGTAAGATTAAATGGATAATCAACATTTAAATGGATATGAAACAATGGATCTTCAAAATTCATTGGATACAATTCACGATAAAAACTATTATAATCTTCATCTTCAAGAGTTGATGGAGCTTTCGTCCAAGCTGGAGAAGGGTTATTTACAATATTATCAACCTTTATTTCTTCTTTTTCTATTTTCCCATCTTTGTCCTTTTTCCCTTCAGCATTATCAACCCAATCTGATTTTTGACCAAATTTGATAGCCACAGGCATAAACTTACAATACTTTGTTAGCAAAGTATTAATTCTTGCTTCTTCTAAAAATTCGGTTGAATCTTCAGCTATATGTAAAATAATATCTGTTCCTCTTGTTTCCTTTTTCCCTGCTTTTAAAGAATATTCTGGACTACCATCACATTCCCAATGAGCAGCCTCATCATTTTTATAATTTTTAGATATAATTTCTACTCTTTCAGCCACCATAAAAGAAGAGTAAAATCCTAATCCGAATTTTCCAATAATATTATTGGATTCTTCTTGATCTTTAAATTTATTTACGAATTCCTCTGCTCCTGAAAAAGCAATTTGGTTAATGTACTTTTTAACCTCTTCTTGGCTCATTCCAATTCCTTTATCCTTAACAGTAATGGTTTTAGCTGTTTTATCTAAAATAATTTCAATTGTATCATCTCCAATTTCTCCTTTAAAATCGCCCATAGATGCTAACGCATGCAATTTTTTAGTTGCATCAGTAGCATTTGCAATTAATTCTCTTAAAAAAATCTCATGATCTGAGTATAAAAACTTTTTAATGATAGGAAATATGTTTTCCGTATTTACTTTAATTTTTCCTTTTGCCATTTTTAATCGATTTTATATTTTTTTAACTAATTTTTAATTCTATTGTAATAGTCAAAGTATATGCCATTGCAAAATGTATGTCATTTTGACCTAAATAGATATGGTTTTACGATAAATACTGACAAATTAAGATTTATGATTTGTTAATTTTTATACTGTTTAGTAGCTTTGGTAACAAAATTTTAAAAAATGATACTTATTAGCTTAAATCATCTGTAAAATATAGTATTTTAGTCCTTAACATTTTTTTTTTAAATCTCGTGAGTCGCTGTTTTGGTTTATTATTATGTTTATTAATCTTCAATAGAATTGATGCCCAAATAAGTGCATCTTATAATAACCAACGAGTTGAAATTTCGTGGACACATTCTGATATAAAAAACATTAAATATTTTATAATAGAAAAATCTAAAAATGGGAAATACTTTAAACCCTTTTTAAAAGTAGAAAGTAGCGATAGATCTTATTCTACTTTTATTGAAGTAGATAATTCTCCCTACAAACGCCATACTTATTACAGAATAAGATACATTAATAAAAACGGAAATTACTACTACAGCGAAAAAGTTACAGCTAGAAATAACAACACAAAGAAACTGCCTTCCGAACTTATAGATTATAACAAGTTAAATGTTTTGGTAGTGCTAAAAGACAATAATGGAATTGAAACTTTCGCCAAATTAAATATAAAAGAAAAAAATAACAACCTTGCTTCAGAAACTTTAAACAAAAAAATACGCTCTGGTAAGTATTTAATAATTGCTTCTGAAGACGATTTGCTTTTAGGCAATCAACTTCAAGTAATCAACCCTGAACAAGTAGAAATTAAATACCTCTCTGATACTCTGAACATAGAATAGCTGTTGCAATTGCTACATTAAGTGATTCAGCTTGACCAAACTGAGGTATAGTTATTTTATGATTGATAAAATCAAGTAGATCTGTAGAAATTCCCTTAGATTCATTCCCCATCAACAAAACAGAATTCTCTTTTTTTATGGTTGTGTTATAAATATTATCTCCACCTAAAAGGGCACCATAAACATTTAGATTTTTATTTTGAGTAAAGAAATCTTTTAGCTCTGTATAACATACATTTATCCTAAAGATAGATCCCATAGTAGCCTGAACAACTTTTGGGTTATAAACATCAACACAAGTAGGAGAACAGATAATAGTTGAAATACCAAACCAATCAGCAATTCTAATAATTGTACCTAGGTTTCCTGGGTCTTGAATGTTATCTAAGGCTAAAACGAGCTTGCCATCTAATTGATAAGAATCGTTTTGTTTTTGTTTTGCTATAGCAAAAAACTTGTTAGGTGTTTTTAAAGTTGTAATTGAATTTAATTCTTTTTCATTAACCTCAATTAACTCAGAGTACAAACTCAACCCTTCAGTACCATAAACTACTTCCACTTCATAATTAGAAGCGATAAGTTCATTAACCATTTTCTCACCTTCAACAATAAATGTAGAATGTTGGTTGCGGTACTTTTTTTGTTTTAATGAGTTTAAATACTTTTTTTGATTAATACTCAGCATTAATTACCCAACACTTTAAATTCAGTTCTTCTGTTTTGCTGTTTCCCTTCTTCAGTATCATTAGCAGCAATAGGCTTAGTTTCTCCATATCCTTTAGCAACTAATCTATTTTTTGGAATACCATTAGCAATTAAATAATTAACTACTGATTGAGCTCTACGCTGAGATAGTTTTTCATTATAACTTTGACTCATTTTATCGTGAGCTTCTTTAGTGTATTCTAAACCTTTTCTAGCAAATATTTTTTTAGCCATCTCTACATTTCTTGATGCATCAGTATGACTTGAAATTTCAACTTTAATAGCTGTATTCTCTTTTAAAATAGTAACTAAATGATTTAATTCTTTTTTAGATTCGTCTCGTAAAGTAGATTTATCAAAATCATAAAATATATTCTCCAATTTAAACGATCTTCCTGCATCTAAAGGTTTAACATCTTTAGGTTTACCTACATTATCTGTAAATAATGTATCTATAGTTTTATTGTTATCACCTTTTAAAGCATCATCTAGTGCTTTTTGTAAACTCACATTATTGCTCGCTATCAAGTTAGAATCACTGTAAATTCTAAAATCTTTATACATTTCTATATATTCAGTAATTTCTGTAAGATTTAAAGAATCTCTAACAATTTCTCCTGACTCTAATTCTACTTCAATTTCATACCTACCAGGAGTTAATGCCATCACATATTTACCTGTCTCCGAATTCGACTTAAAACTACCTTCCATTTCACCATTATCTGCCCTATATAAATTCATATATGAGCCTGTTACGACATCGTTGTAATAAACATTACCAAGCAATAAAGCTAAAACTGGTTTACCAACTTTTCCTGTTATAATTTTAAAAATATCTTGCTCTCCAATACTATTTTCTCCACCACCAGAATAATATCCAGTTTTACCATCTGCAGCTAAAACAAAATATCGGTTATCATCAATTGTGTTTATTGGATACCCCATATTAACAGCTTCTCCAAAGCTTCCGTACTCATCTAACTTACTATAAAAAATATCATAACCTCCAATACTTGTATGGCCTTCAGAGCTAAAATATAAGGTTTGATTATCAGGATGTATAAAAGGAGCATCATCATTATATGCTGTATTTATGGTATACCCTAAATTCTGTACATTTCCCCAACTACCATCATTCTGTAATTCTGCTTTATATAAATCTCTACCACCTCTACCACCTTCTCTATCACTTGCAAAATATAAAACTTTTCCATTTGCAGATAAACTTGCACTTCCTTCCCAACTATCATCTTTATTTACATCGCCTTTAACTTTCTCTGCTTTAGTCCAGTTATTACCCTTTAACTGACTAACATATATGTCTCCCATATTATTATTTTCACTTTTATAAATGAATAAGGTTTGTCCATCAACAGACAAAGCTATTGCTGCATCATGTCCATCTGTATTGATGTTATCCCCTATGCTAACAGGCTCTGTCCAATCTCCATTTTTTTTGTAAGAAATAAACACATCTTCATTATAGTCAACCGACCCCATAGATTGTTCTACTTTATCTGCTCCTTTAGATTTAATTCCTCTATAAGTAAAAATCATAACAGATTCATCAGCAGAAATTACAGGTACATATTCAGAATATTGAGAATTAATTGGATACTTAATATTTTCTACTATATTTTGAGTAATTGTATCTGCCAAAATTTCTTTTGCATTTTTACAATTCTGTATCATCTGTTGAGCCAGTCCTTTCTCAGCTTCATCAGAAGAAATATTACCTGCTAAATACATATTAAAAAGATTTACTGCTTTATCGAATTCATAATTTACAGCATAAGCTTTTCCTAAATAAAAATTTACTAAATTATACTCAGGGTTGGTAATTTTTACTTGTTCTATAATTTCAATTGCTTTACTTTTCTCTTCTGGACTGTATGTATAACAAATACCCATCATTAATTTGTAATACAAATCACTAGGTTTAAAATCATGAAGCTGTTTAAATTTATCTAATGCGTCTATATAATTTTTCTCTTCAAAATTTAATTCTGCCTTATCTAATAATTCCTTAGCGTTTTTGTTTGTTAACTTCTCTTCATCTTGAGCATATACAAAAACAGAAGAAATTAGTAATGCCATTACGGCAAATAATCTAATATTATTTTTCATTTTGTTCCAATTAATAATAGTTATTTTGTATTTAATTAGTATTGCAAACATAAGCAATTATACAATTATTCAAATATAATATTGAAACCTAAATATTTAAGCATATTATCCACATTCTTTCTTGTTTTAATTTGCTCATTTATTTTTTTTAGTTGTAACCCCACAAAAACTTTAAAACCTGGTGAGATTTTTTTGCAAAAAGTAAAAATAACTACCTATAATAAAAAAATTGATAAAGAAGAATTATACCGTATCAATAAGCAAAAACCAAATAAAAAGATTTTAGGTCTTTTTAGATTTCATTTAGGAGCCTATAACTTATTTTACAAGAGAGTTGAGAACTTTAAAAATACTATTGGAGAACCTCCAGTAATTTACGATTCAACCCTAACAAGTAGCAGTGCTAAACAAATAGGCTTGTACTTAAATAACCGAGGATATTTCCATAATAATGTTACTTACGCTACAAAAACACGAAAAAATAAAATAAAACTTTATTACAATATTAAATCAGGAGTACCTTATACCATAAATAAGTTAACTTACAATTTTAAAGACCCTAATTTGGGGGGTTATGTATTATACAAGAAAGAAAATACATTAATTAAACCTGGAAAAAACTTTGATGTTGACGTTCTTGATAAAGAAAGAGAACGAATAAAAAGAATTCTTAAAGAGAGAGGGTATTATTATTTCTCTAACAGTTTTATTAAATATAAGGTTGATACTACTATTGGTAACAATAAAGTAAATGTTGAGTTACAAATACTAAACAATAAAACAAAAGATATTGACTCAGAAGACAGTTACACCGAGACTCCCCATGAGAAATATACTATTAATGACATTAATTTATTTATTGGTAAAAATATTAAAAACCAAGGTACAAACAGTTTTGACACAATTTCTTATCAAGACATTATGCTCCATTATAATAATAAGTTACAATTTAAACCAAAAATGCTTCGTCATTCAATCAATTTTAAACCTAAAGAAACCTACTCTTTAGTTGACCAAAATATAACATACAAGCATTTATCTGAATTAAAATTATTTAAAAATATTTCTATTCAATATGAAGAAATTGATTCCAATCGATTAAATAGTAATATTTATTTAACACCATTAGCCAGTAAATCGTTTGCTATTGAAGGGATAGGAACAAATACTGGTGGGGATTTAGGGATTGAAGGTAATATTATTTATCAAAATAAAAACTTATTTAGAGGAGGTGAACGATTAACAATAAAGCTTAAAGGAGGTCTTGAAATTCAACGAATAGTTAGTGTTTCTGTTGATGAAAATGAAATTTTCGGATCACCATTTAATACTGTTGAATTTGGACCTGAAGTATCGCTAGAGTTTCCTCGATTCCTTCTCCCTTTTAGTCTCGAAAAATTTTCCAAAAGAGCAAATCCAAAAACAACTATATCTTCGGCTTTAAATTTCCAACAACGACCAGAATACTCTCGAAATTTAGCTCAATTCTCTTTTGGTTATTTTTGGAATGAAACAGCTTACAAAAAACATTTTGTAACTCCATTTAATATCAGTTACATTAAACTAAATCTTACTCCTGAATTTCAAGCCAAAATTGACTCCGAAAATAATCCATTTTTAAAAAATAGTTATACAGATCATTTTATAAGTGCTATACAATATAGTTTCATCTTTAATAATCAAGAGATAAATAAAATAAGAAATTTTGCATACTTCAAGTTTAATTTTGAAACCTCTGGAAACTTATTAAGTTCAATTAATAAAATTTCGAACTCCCCTAAAAGCGAAGTGACTGGAGCTTACGATTTTCTTGGAATTAGGTATGCCCAATATTTTAAAACTGAATTTGATTTTAGACATTATACAAAAAACAAACTAACATCTTTCGTGAAAAGGATAGCAATAGGAGTTGGAAAACCTTACGGAAATTTAAATGTATTACCCTTTGAAAAAAGTTTTTTTGCTGGAGGGTCAAACGGTATCAGAGCATGGCAAGCTAGAAGTTTAGGCCCAGGATCTTTACCCGATTCACTAACATCTACAGTTAATCAAATTGGAGAATTAAAAATTGAAGCAAACATAGAGTACCGTTTTGACATTACTAAAGTTTTTGAAGGAGCTCTTTTTGTTGATGCAGGAAATATTTGGATTTTAAATAAAGATGAACAGCGACCAAACGCAGAAATTAACTTAGGTAGATTTTATCAAGATTTAGCAATTGGTTTTGGTACTGGTCTTCGACTTGATTTTAATTTTTTTATTATTCGTTTTGATGTAGCTACCCCTCTTAAAAACCCATCTTCTGATAATCCTAAAGAATACCGAGTTTTAATAAAAAATACGACTTTAAATCTAGGTATTGGATATCCTTTCTAATCAATCCTTTATTTTTTTATTGCAAGTCCTCAAACACTAATAATCAATCAATTAGATAGAAACTTTACTCCAGAAAGATTAAATGAAGTTTGGGTATCGGATATTA
>CAXBPN010000061.1:0-11871 GCA_963977515.1 uncultured Flavobacteriales bacterium | reverse complement strand
TCAAACTTTTTGTTTTGTAATACAATTTTATACAAGTTTCTGTTTACCATCATCTTACACAACACAGACAATACCTTGTCGTTATGGTTTTGCCAAACCTTAACCGATGCCATAATATCCATATCATCTAAATCAGCAAACGTATCTAATAAGTTAGGTGTGGTTTGAAATGAATTTAAGTTATAGTTATTATATAAAAATTGATGAAAAGCAGGCGTACAAAACAGTTCTACGTTTTGAGAGGCTAAATATTTTGCACGCTTTAAAATCTTTACCAATAAGTTTTCGGCAGCCAATACTGTTTTGTGCAAATACACTTGCCAGTACATTAAACGGCGAGCAATAATAAATTTCTCTATTGAATAAATACCTTTTTCCTCAATGGCTAACTCATCATTTTTAACCGTTAGCATTTTAATAATTCTATCGGTACTAATTACTCCTTCCGAAACTCCTGAATAAAAACTATCGCGTTTTAAATAATCCAATCTATCCATGTCCAACTGACTAGAAACCAATTGGTGTAAAAACTTCTTAGGATATTCATTTCTAAAAATTTGCAATGCTAAATCTAGCTTCCCTTTAAATTCTTTATTCAGCTTATCCATAAATAAAGTAGAAATTTCTTCGTGAGAAATTCCATTTACTATACTATGTTCAAGTGCGTGTGAGAATGGTCCATGCCCAATATCGTGCAACAAAATGGCAATTAAAACACCTTGTGCTTCTTCATCAGTAATTTCAACCCCTTTAGATCGTAAAACCTCAACAGCACTATACATCAAATGCATTGCTCCCATAGCGTGATGAAAACGAGTATGCAATGCTCCCGGATAAACCAAATGTGTTAAGCCCAATTGTTTTACTCTTCTTAAACGCTGAAAATAAGGGTGTTCTATTAAATCGAAAATAATATCATGAGGAATCGTAATAAAACCATAGATTGGGTCGTTAAATATTTTCTTTTTGTTAGGTTTACTCATAAATTTAAAGAAGCTTTTGCGGTTCAAAAGTAGTACTTTTGAACAGGTTATTATTATACATTTTAAAACTTTAATTAAAATATGGATGCAATTACAATACTTTGGGCAGATGATGAAATTGATTTATTGAAACCACATATTTTATTTTTAGAAGAAAAAGGATACAAAGTTTTACCCACTCCAAGTGGCGATGATGCGTTAGATATTTTAGAAGAAAATAGAGTTGACATTGTGTTGTTAGATGAAAACATGCCTGGTTTATCAGGTTTAGAGACTCTAGAAATCATGAAATCTAAATATCCTTCGCTACCTGTAATAATGATAACCAAAAGCGAAGAAGAATTTATCATGGAAGAAGCTATTGGTTCTAAAATATCTGATTATTTAATAAAACCTGTAAATCCAAAACAAATTCTTTTGTCATTAAAAAAGAACTTAGATACTTCTCGTTTAGTTAGCGAAAAATCTACCTCTAAATACCAACAAGAATTTCGTCAAATTGGAATGACTTTAGGCGATAGATTAGATTATGAGGAGTGGGCTGATGTTTATAAGAAGTTGGTTTATTGGGAGTTAGAATTAGATAAGTCGAAAGAAACGGGAATGGACGAAATTTTGCACATGCAAAAAAATGAAGCCAATAGTCAGTTTTGCAAATTTGTAGAAAATAACTATACCTATTGGCTTTCTCACCCAGAGGATGCTCCAGTAATGTCACAAAGTTTATTTAAAAGTTATGTAGTTCCTGAATTGAAAAAGAAAGATAATTCAGTGTTTTTTATTGTAATTGATAATTTAAGATACGACCAATGGAAAACCTTAGCTCCAATTGTTAGTCAAGATTATTGGATAGATAAAGAAGATGTTTTTTACAGCATACTCCCTACAACTACCCAATATTCTAGAAATTCAATTTTTGCAGGTATGATGCCCGGAGAAATTGCAAAGAGATATCCTGATAAATGGTCGAACGATGAAGATGAAGGTGGAAAAAATTTACATGAAGAATTTTTTATTGAAGAGCAATTAAAACGGAACAATTTAAATGTAAAGTTTTCTTACAACAAAGTTTTAAATGTAAGCTATGGTAATAAAGTATTAAACGAAATTCCAGGAATGTTTAACAATCCATTAAATGTTATCGTTTACAATTTTGTTGATATGCTTTCACACGCAAGAACTGACACACAAATTGTTAAAGAACTAGCCAGTGATGAAGCTGCTTACCGTTCAGTAGTTAAATCTTGGTTTGAACATTCGACTTTATATGAGATTATTAAAGAAATTGCAGCTCGTGGAGGAAAATTAATTATTACCACCGACCATGGTTCAATTAGAGTAAAAGAACCGAGCAAAATTGTTGGAGATAAAGAGGTAAACTCAAACTTAAGGTATAAGCAAGGAAAAACATTGAGCTACGTTGAGAAGAATGTATTAGCAATTAAAAACCCTGAAGATGCTCATTTACCAAAAGTGAATGTTAGTCAAAGTTTTGTTTTTGCAAAAGACGATTACTTTTTTGCATATCCAAACAACTACAACCATTACGTTAAATATTATAAAGACACTTTCCAACATGGAGGAATTTCTCTTGAAGAAATGTTGATTCCAGTTGTAATGTTAAGTCCAAAAAAATAACTTCAATGGAATTTATTGCGAAATCAATAAACGACCTTAATCACATTAGCAAACAACTAATTGAACAGTTTGGCTCTGCTAAAGTGATATTATTTAATGGTGAGATGGGTTCAGGAAAAACAACCCTTATTAAACAAATCTGTAAAAACTTAGGGGTAACTGAAAATACATCAAGCCCTACTTTTTCTATTGTAAACGAATATAAAACAGATGATAATCAATCTATCTATCACTTCGATTTTTATAGAATAGAACATGAGCAAGAAGCAATGGATTTTGGGTATGAAGATTACTTTTACAGCAACGCTTTTTGTTTTATAGAATGGGCTGAGAAAATTCCGAATTTAATACCTGAAAACCATATAGTTGTAAGCATTAAAATAGATGAAGCGAACAATAGAATTATTTCTATTGCATCCTAACCACTATTTTTTAACTTTGTAGAAACCTATTTTTTATAAAATTGTATGGCTACATCAGATGATTTATTAAAATCTTTAGCTCAAGGCTTTATGCCTCAAGAAGAAATGCTTGAAATTGCTAAGAAAAAAAGCAGTTTACAAATAGGTATTCCTAAAGAAATTTCTTTACAAGAAAAAAGAATCCCATTAGTACCTGATGCAGTTGCTGTTTTAGTTATTAATGGACACGAAGTAATTATTGAATCGGGGGCAGGTGAAGGTGCCAGTTTTAGTGACAGAGATTATAGCGAAGTTGGTGCTCAAATTGTTTATGGAACACCTGAAGTTTATCAAGCCAATTTAATTTTAAAAGTAGAACCTCCTACTCTTGAAGAAATTGATATGATGAAATCAGGTCAAATTTTAATTTCTGCTTTACAATTACCTATACAACCAAAAGATTTCCTTAAAAAATTAATTCACAAAAAAGTTACTGCAATCGCCTTTGATTTTATTAAAGATCCTGAAGGTATTTTACCCATTGTAAATGCGATGAGTGAGATTGCTGGTAATGCTTCAATTTTAATTGCTGCAGAATATTTAAGTAATTCTACAAATGGTCGTGGGCAATTATTTGGAGGCATATCTGGAGTTTCGCCAACTGATGTTGTTATTTTAGGTGCTGGTACTGTAGGTGAATTTGCTGCAAAATCGGCTTTAGGCTTAGGTGCAACGGTCAAAGTATTTGATAACAATACTCATAAATTAAGAAGATTACAAAATAATGTTGGTCAACGAATATATACTTCAGTCATTCAGCCATCTGTCTTATTAAATGCATTAAAAACAGCTGATGTTGTTATTGGTGCTATTAGTAATAAAATTGGACGAGCTCCAATTATTGTTAGTGACGAAATGGTTGGTAGTATGAAAGAAGGTTCTGTTATTGTTGATGTTAGTATTGATAAAGGTGGATGCATTGAAACATCAGAGGTGACAAACCATAAAAAACCAACATTTACTAAATACGGAGTTATTCATTATTGTGTTCCAAACATTGCTTCAAGAGTTTCAAGAACTGCATCAAATGCTTTAAGTAATGTTATAGCTCCTACTCTTATTGATACAGGAGAATATGGTGGTTTAGAATCAATGATAAAATCTTATTCTGGCATTCAAAATGGAGTTTATATCTATAAAGGAGTTCTTACTAATAAATATTTGGCTGAAACATTTAGTCTTCCATACAAGGATATAAACTTACTTTTAATGGCAATGTAATGAATACAAAAGGACTAACAAGAAGATTAAAATATTACGGATTAGGTTTTGGATTAGGATTAATTCTCGTATGGGCAACTTTACTAAAAGATAGAGATAGGGCTGCTTGGCTACCTGAAGGGCGAATTTTAGAATTCTTAGAAGAAGTTGATATGGAGGTTACTTCAAAAGCTAAGTGTCAAATTGACTGCCTAAAACTTGATTCCACTTTTATGGATAAAACCTTCTGGGAGAATGCTACGGTTAATTTTAAGAAAAGTGCTGTAAAACGTAAACCTTGCCCTGAGCATTACATTGAATCTAAATTAGCTGATGGAAGAGCCATTGCTTTATACATAGAAAATTGTGAAACTTGTCAGGATTGTGAGGCTGAAAGAACAGCTACTTTAAGAAGTTTAGAAATAGAAGGCGAAGTTTGTGATTGTTAAATTATAGGCCGAACACTCCATTAAATTATAGTAAATTTGCTTTTTAAATAAAATTAAATGTTAAACGGAAAAACTATTGCAGTTGTAGTCCCTGCATACAATGAAGAATCTCAAATAGGAATGGTAATTGAATCAATGCCTAATTTTGTTGATAGAATAATTATTGTTAATGACAAATCGAAAGATAAGACTGCAGAAATTGTATTAGATTACATTTTAAAAGATCAATCGGAAAAAGTTGAAATACTACCTTTTCCCAATAAAGTAATACCTACCATTTATAACGAAGCTGATCAAGTGGTAGAAAAAATGAATCTTGAAGAAATTAAACATTACAAAAAACAAGAAGTAGTAAACAAGTCGCCCAATACTGATAGAATTATTTTAATTAACCATCTTGAAAACGGCGGAGTTGGAGCCGGTATTTCTAGTGGCTACAAATGGTGTAAAGACCATGAAATAGAATGTGTAGCAGTAATGGCAGGAGATGGACAGATGGATCCTAACGAACTTGAAGACATCTGTTTGCCTGTAATTAATGAAAATATTGATTATGTTAAAGGTAACAGGCTAAGACACCCTAGTGCAAAATTTGTTATCCCTAAAACAAGATTCTTTGGAAACTCAATTTTATCAATGCTTACTAAAATAGCTTCTGGTTATTGGAAAGTTTCTGATACTCAAACTGGATACACTGCCATTTCATTAAGAGCCTTAAATGCTATTAAGATTTATGATATATACAAAAGCTATGGTATGCCCAACGATTTGTTAGTAAAACTAAATATTGCTGGATGTAGTTTAAAAGAAGTAACTATAAAACCCGTTTACAGAGTTGGTGAACAAAGTAAAATGAAAGTTGGAAGGGTAATGTACAAAGTGTCGTGGCTACTACTAAAACTATTCTTTACACGTTTATGGACTAAATATTTATTTAGAGATTTTCATCCTTTATTTTTATTTTACAATTTAGCTTTCTTATTGGGTATAGTTTGTGTTCCATACTTTATTAAAATCATTAAAGCTTTTATTTTAAATGAGTCAATGAACTACGAACCTTTATTAGCTTTTTTCTTTTTATTTACAGGAGCATTTCAATCATTGTTTTTTGCAATGTGGATGGACATTCAAGATAACGAAAGATTATATAAGTAATTATGTGTGGAATATTTGGTCTTATAGCAAACCCTGAATCAGGAATTACTCAACAAAAAAGTGAGGAGATAATAAAAAAACTTTTTATTTTATCGGAATCTCGAGGTAAAGAATCTGCTGGAATTGCAATAAAAAATAGTGCTTCTAAAAAAATTGAGGTTGTTAAACATTCCATACCTGCATCAAGACTTGTAGAAAGTAAAGAATATAAAACCTTTATAAAAAATTCACTCGAATCATGTTTTTCTTCTCAAAAAATTAGCAAGCCTTTTGCTGTGATTGCTCACGCTAGGCTAGTTACTAATGGTTCTCAGGATAATAATAATAACAATCAACCAGTAATCAAAGATGAGGCTGTTTTGGTGCATAATGGTATAATTACAAATGTAGATGAGTTATGGGAAAAATACAGTTTCTTAAATAGAGAGTTTGAGGTTGATACTGAAGTGTTTATTGCAATGATTAAACATTTTATGTCTGAGAACAACTCTATTGCTAAAGCAGTTCAATTAGCCTACAAAGAAATAAAAGGAACTGTAAGTACTGGGATTCTTTTTAGTGAATATAGTAAAGTGCTATTAGCCAGTAATAATGCATCTCTTTATTATGCTTTTAATCAGGATAAAGGAATTTTATTGTTTGCATCTGAACGCTATATTTTACAAACTGCAATTAATGATTTAGATTTAAATAATCAATTTGGTTTAAAAGAGGTTAAGTGGTCTGAACCATTCAGTGGAAAAGTTATAGATATTAATACATTTAAGATTGAAAAGTTTAAATTAAATGAAATCTCATCATTTGATATCGAATCAAAAAACGAAATACAAGATGAAATTGTTAATCACTCTCCTGACAAAGCAATTGATTTAACTGAGACAACTAATAATATTGAAAATTTAAGCCTTTCTCCACTTAAAAAATTATTAGAATTTAATTTAGAGTCAATTAACCAACTTAAACGTTGTACCAAATGTTTATTGCCAGAAACATTCCCTTTTATTAATTACAACGCTAGTGGAGTTTGCAATTATTGCGAAAAATATATTGTAAAAGACTTAGGGTCAAAAGAACAGAAATTTAAAGATTTGATGGCTACTTACAGAAGCCCAGACGGAAAACCTGATTGTATTATACCTTTTAGCGGTGGAAGGGATAGTAGTTATGGAATGCATTATATTGTAAAAGAATTAGGATTAAACCCTGTTACCTATACTTATGATTGGGGTATGGTTACAGATTTAGCAAGGAGAAATATTGCTCGAATATGTGGTAAATTAGGTGTAGAAAACATCATAGTTTCTGCTGATGTACACATGAAAAGAAACAATATAAGAATGAATGTTGAGGCTTGGTTAAAGAAACCTCAACTAGGCATGATTCCTTTATTTATGGCTGGAGACAAGCATTTTTTTTACTATGTAAACCAAATAAAGAAACAAACAAACATTAAATTAGATATTTGGAGTACCAATATTCTAGAGAATACCGATTTTAAAGTAGGTTTTTGTGGGATATCTCCAAACTTTGATAAAACGAGGCCAGATTATTTACCATTATCTAGTAAAGTTGGATTAGCATGGTATTATGGAAAGAATTTTTTAACTAATCCTAGCTATATAAATCCATCAATAAAGGATACACTTTCTTCATTTCATTCATACTATGCTGAACCAAGAACTCATTTTTACCAATTATTTGATTGGATTAAATGGGATGAACAAAAAATAGAAAAAACACTTTTTGAAGAATATGAATGGGAAATTTCTCCTGATACTACAACTACATGGAGGATTGGTGATGGCACTGCTGCATTCTACAATTATATTTATTATACTGTAGCTGGATTTTCTGAGTTTGACACATTTAGAAGTAATCAAATCAGAGAAGGATTAATTACTCGTGAAGAAGGCATGAAATTTATTAGTCAAGAAAACTTACCCCGATTTGAAAGTATGAAATGGTATTTAGACACCATTGGTGTTGATTTTGAAAAAGCAATAAAAATAATAAATAATATACCTAAGCTTTATAAAAAGATAAACGAATAATGGTTTTTTTACTACTAATAGCTAAGTTATTATTTTTTGTAGGCTATGGTGGGATGGCTTTTTTTGCTATAATTACCAAGCTAAATAAAGATCGAGACAACAGTAAGATTAATTTCATCTATGCTTTAGGTATGGGGCCTGTAATTGCTACGCTTCTTCTTTATTATTTGCTGCTAATAATACCTCACCAACAAAACTGGTTTTATTTACTTGTAATAACAGTTTTTTTTACTGGATTAACTTTAATAAATAAAAAGTCAATCCCTCATTTTTTAAAAAATATTAGCTGGACTATTTCACAATTTTTAAATCTAATAAGATTAAAAAAAGGCTTAAAACATTATTTTTTACAAACTAATAATATTGCCATTATTCTTTTATCTCCTATAATTGCCTATGGATGTTTTAATATATTGTTAGCCCAAATACCTGGACATGATGTGCTTGAATACTTAGTGCAAGGAGAGTATTTTTTTAATCAAAAAGCTATTATTTACCAATCACAGAATTATAATCCTGTAAATGGATTCTATTATGTTGGGTTGCATGGTTGGTCTTTTCCATTACAAACTACTTTGGAAAAACTATTCGATGCTGTTACTTTTTATGGTTATGACCTATATTTTAGGACACTTACTCTTTGGTATGGGATATTAATAATAGCTGTAGTTTATTATTTCACTAAAAAACATACCTCGTTGTTTTTTGCAATAGCGGCTTCACTAATATTAGTATTTACAAAAGGGTTTTTTAATGCTATTACTTCTTTTCATATTGATTCTTACCGAATTTTTTTATTTACACTATCAATCATCTTTATACTAAAATATATAAAAACTCCTCATATCAACACCCTAATATTGTTAAGTATTTTTGCTGGAAGTTCTGCCTTTACTCATTCTTTAAGTGTTTTAGTTGCCATTTTTATTGGTTTAACACTTTTTCTATTTTATCAAGAAAACTTTTATAACAGACTTAAATCCTCCATAATTTACACCTTTTTAATTCTATTATTTGGCGGGGTACATTACATAATTGATGTTTTTTATGGTACAGGCTGGATTTTTAATGAACTAGATTTTTATTAATTTGAACACTAAAAAGAACATAATATATCTAATTATATTTACTCTTCTGCTAGTTTTAGGAGGTGAATTCATTTATCAATTACTTACAAGAAAGATTGTAGGAGCAGATATTAATATGGTTCACAGAGGAATTGAAACAACCGACAAATTGATTTTAAATGGATTCTTGGGTCATTTCTTTAGGTTTAGTTTTTTTTCGATATTAAACTTATTAATCATTCCTCTTCTAGTTATAGACATTATTTCATTTAAGAAAAAAGAACAGTGGCAAAAAGCTTTTTTATTTTTATATGTTTCAATTCTTTCATTAATTAGTATTAAAGGCTTTTTTAACCCAAGATATAGCTTAACACTATATCCTATTAGCTGTATTTATATTATTATTTCTACCTATACTTTAATCGAAAGAAAATCATATAAGCATTTTAAAACCTTAGTTCCAATTTTAATGGTAATCATTGTTGGTGGCTTGTTTTCTAAAAAAATTTATATCCAAATTAACAAAAATACATTTTTCAAAGATTTTTTATTCTCTCAAACTTATAATAGTGATAAAAATGGTCCTTTAATAGCAGCAAAAAACTCTGAAAAACCAATATGCAAATCTGTTTATGAAGCTATTGTTGAAAACAACTACCCACAGTACAGGTTTAATCCTAAATTTTATAACCCTTACCCAAAGTACTCTGAAATTGATATTTTTAATAAAATAAATGAGTTATCTAAAACTGATAGTAAATTAATACTAAATAATAATTTGCCAGCTATTTATTATTACACAAATGCTAATTCTGTTTATTATTGGTCTGGAGATGATTTAGTATTTAATGGTAACGGTAGATTCCCTTTATTTAAAAATAGAACGAACCAAGAGGTAAAACTGTTTTTAACGGACTCTCTAAATGTAGGTTATATATATACTTATGAACCATACAATAAATATTATCCAAATTTCTCAAGCTTTTTAAAAGAAGAGTGTAAGTTAATTGAACAAAATTATAACACCTACCAACTTTTTAAAATAACTCCATAACAATGACAAAACCTAACAAGTTTTCATTCGATTCGTTATACAACTTGGTTTCAGTTGGGCTTGGTGGAGTTTTATATATTTTAATCAACACCTTTATTATTCATGGTTTTAGTGAAAAAACCTTAGGTGTGTTTAATCAAGCTTATGCTATTTATATTATAATATCACAAATTACAGCTTTTGGTATTCATTTATCTATTCAGCAGTTTATTCCACGCTTTTACAAACAGCAAGATAAAATAAATGAAACAATGAGTGCAGCAATTATATTAACGTTTATAATTTCTGTTATTGTTGTTGCTATCACTTTTCCTTTTACTTTTTTTGTAGGGCAATTATTTAACAGTGATGGAGTACAGTTTGCCTTACAGATTTGCTTAGGAGGAATAATTCTCTTCTCGCTTAACAAAGTAATTTTAGCCTTTTTTAACGGGAAGCGTTTTATGAAATCGTTTGCAATATTTACTTTTTTGCGTTTCTTACTCATGTTTATTTCTTCAGTAATAATTATTTATTATTACCAAAATGAAAAATTAATAGCCCTTATTTTAGTAGTGCCTGAAGCAATCCTTTTTATAATATTACTGATTACTCTATTATCTCATATAAAATTACAATTCAATACAAATACTAAACATTATCTAATAGAACATTTTAACTTTGGAAAACAGGCTTTTATTGGCAACCTACTTTTAGATGTTAATACAAGAGTAGATGTGGTAATGCTTGGTATATTTTTAAATGATTCGATGGTGGGCATCTATAGTTTTGTTTTAGCTGTTGCTGAAGGTATTTTACAAATCCCTGTTGTTTTCAGAAACAACATAAATCCAATTATTACAAAAGCATCTGTAATGGATAATGTTTCTAATAAATTGAGTGTGATACTTAAACAAAACATTAAAACTTTTTACAAATATATAGGCGGAATTGCATTAATTACAATTGTTCTATATCCAGTTGGGTTACTAATCTTATCAATTGACAACAACTTTTGGACCTATTATATTTTATACAGCATTCTTGCTTTAGGTATAATTCTGTCTTCAGGTTACCTTCCACTAAACATGATTTTTAACCAGTTAAAACAACCTAAAATTCAATCTAAATTCTTTTTTTTAATCTTTATCATAAATGTGTTGGCTAATGCTATCTTCATTAACCTTATAGGACTTTATGGTGCAGCAATCGGAACCGCTTTATCATATATCGCTCACATCATACTTATAAAACATTACGCAAAAAAACATTGTAACTTAAGCTTATAAAATGATGAAAGACCAAACAATATTAGAAAAACTAAGTGTAAGCCTCTTTATACTTTTTCTATTTTGTTTAACCATGTTTCCAAAATTGATTACAATAAACTTAATTCTACTAACCTTAGTTTGGATTTATGAAGGAAAATTTAAACAAAAGACAACTCTAATTTGGGATCACAAACTCCTTTTATTATTACCCATATATTATCTTATATGTATCGGCAGTTTACTCTATAGTGAAAATATTTCTTACGGGATAAAAAAGCTAGAAACTATGCTTTTACTTTTTATTTTCCCTATAATTATCCCTTCGTTTATTAGTTTAAATATCAAAAAAAATAGTTTTATTTTTATTAAAGCATTCTGGCTCGGATTAACAATTTCTATGTTATTTTGTTTAGTTCGGGCTTTTTACCTTTTTTTTTATGAACTCTATTGTAGAAAGTATGGAATAGAATTAAGCTATTATCCATATACCAATCAGTTGTTTTCTAGCTATCTTTCATACTTTATGCATTATGGATATTATGCTATGTATGTAAACATGGGTG
>CAXBPN010000060.1:0-11882 GCA_963977515.1 uncultured Flavobacteriales bacterium | reverse complement strand
AAACTATTTGAAAATATTTACAAACATAAAGATTTATCTAAGTCTGACATCATCAATTACAACAACTGGCTTAATGATAAATTTTAGACCGTAAAAAAAGGCTTCAGTTGAAGCCTTTTTTGTTTATTTTGTAGAAACAGAAATTTAAGCTTCTGTTTTCTTTTTTCTTGTTACTCTTCTTTTTGGTTTTTCTTCTACAACTTCCTCTACGTAGTTAGGATCGAATGCAGAATCAACTAAAATTCTTCCACAATGCTCACAAACCAATACTTTTTTGTGCATTTTAATATCTAATTGACGTTGTGGCGGTATTTTATTAAAACAACCTCCACATGAGTCTCTTTGAATTGTAACAACAGCTAATCCATTTCTAGCATTTGAGCGAATTCTACTGTATGCCGTTAACAATCTATCTTCAATTACCTTCGCAGCTTTTTCTGATTTCTTCAATAAGCTTTCTTCATCTGATTTAGTTTCTGATGTAATTTCATCCAGCTCTCCTTTCTTATTTTCTAAATCAAGTTTTCTTCCATCTAAATATTCTTTAGACTCTCCAACTTTCTCTTGTTTTGCAGCTAACTGAAAACCAGCTTCCCTAATTTTTTTCTCCGCCAATTCTATCTCTAGCTTTTGAAATTCGATTTCTTTAGTAATTGCATCAAACTCACGGTTATTTCTAACTTTATTTTGCTGCTCTTCGTACTTTTTAATCAAATTATTAGCATCAGTGATACCATTTTTTTGATTAGAAATTTCAGTCTCTAAATCTTCTATTTCTTGATTTAAATTTCCAAGTCTAATTTCAAGCCCTGCAATCTCATCTTCTAAATCTTGTACTTCTAAAGGAAGTTCTCCTCTAATTGTACGTATTTTATCAATAGTAGAATCAATAACTTGTAACTCGTACAGTGCTTTCAATCTCTCTTCTACTGTAGCTTCTTTTTTAGCCATATTAAAGGTAATTAATTGGGTTTGTATTTATTTCAGATAAACGAACTGCAAAATTAGTAATTTTTTTTGTAAGTATATCATAAATTAATTCTTTAGTAAATTGCTCACTTTCATAATGTCCTACATCTGCAATGATTATTTTATCTTCTGCATCAAAAAATTGATGGTATTTAAAATCTCCTGTAATAAAAACATCTGCATCTGTTTGAATGGCTTTACCCAATAAGAAACTTCCCGCACCACCACAAAGTGCCACTTTTTTAACTTTTTTATTCAACAAATTAGTATGTCTTATGCAATCTGTTTTTAAACTAATTTTTAAGCTTTTTAAAAATGTTAATTCATCTTGCTCAACCTCTAACTCTCCAACTAAGCCACTACCTACATTTTTAGATGGATTATCAATACCTAATACATCATAAGCAACTTCTTCATAAGGATGAGCATTATGCATAAACAACAGAACCTTAGACAGTAAATGAGTTTCTACTATCACCTCAATTTTCACTTCTTTTTCTGTATGCAATTCATTTTTAACTCCAACAAAAGGTTTTGCATTTGCTAAAGGTTTAAATGTTCCATTTCCAATAGAATTAAAACTACACTCAACGTAATTACCTATTGCTCCAGCTCCAGCCTTAAACATAGCATTTCTAACCTGTTCTGAGTGTGATTCAGGGCAAAAAACAATTACTTTTTTTAACTTCCCTTTTTGAGGAGACAATGTTTTACAATTTTTCAGCCCTATTTTTTCTGCAATTTTATAATTTACGCCATTATAAGCATTATCTAAATTTGTATGAACCGCATAAATTGCGACATTATTTTTAATGGCTTTAAGTAGCGTTTTTTCAATATAGTTATTCCCATTTATTTTTTTTATTCCTGAAAATAAAATAGGATGATGTGCTATTATTAAATTACAGTTATTTGCAATTGCTTCATCAACAATTTCTTCAGTACTATCTAAACAAATCAAAACTCCTGACACCTCATCAGCATAACTACCAATAAGTAATCCCGAATTATCATAACTCTCTTGATATGACAATGGAGCTACTTCTTCTATGATTTGAACAACTTCTTTTATATTCATCACTTTTTGTAATTAAATTTCTTGCAAATTAATAATTATTGAGACTTCTGTACCCGCAATACTTCCATCTTTTTTATAAATTTGATAAGGGCCTTGAACATAACACGATTTTTTAGAAATTTTACTTAGTAAGTTTATTCTCCCTTTTGTTAGTGCCATTCCTTTTGAGACATGAAGTTGCTCTTTATCTACTTTTTTCTTCATGCTTGTTTCTATTCCAATTCCATTATCTCTTATTATTATTGTTAATGTTTCGTCTGATTTTTTCACGTCAATCAACACTTCTCCTTGATTTTCTTGTGGAAGAATTCCATGCCAGATAGAATTCTCAACAAAAGGCTGTAAAAGCATTGAGGGTATTTTAACAGCACTATTTAAAATGTTAGGATCGCATTTAATTTTGTAATCAAATTTATTTTGAAACCTCATCTGCTCTAACTTTAAGTACAATTCAATTCGTTCAATTTCATCATCAATTGAAGTCTCATTTTCCATTGAACTATCCAAATTTTTACGAACCAACTTGGCAAAACTTGATAAATATTTATTTGCCGACAATCGATCTTGTCTATTAATATAATATTGAATAGAATTTAAAGCGTTAAAAATGAAATGCCTATTTAAACTCGCATTTAATGCTTGTTGCTCCAACTCCATCATTTTAGCTTGGTTTTTTATTAATTCGGTAGATCTTTGACGTTCTAAAAATTTTATTCGCCTATTTACAATTAGCCATATTATACCAGCAACTGTAAGTATTGACAATAAATAAAACCACCATGTAAACCAAAATGGAGGTTTTATTTCAAAACTAAAAGTCTTTGCCTCCGTCCAATTAAGCAAATCGATAGACGCTGATAAATGAAAAACATAACTACCTGGAGGTATATTAGAGTAAGTAACAAAATTTGCTTTAGTTACTGGCTGCCAATTTTCATCAAACCCTTCAAGTTTAAATCTAAATTTAACTTTATCAGGGCTACGATGATAAATTCCGTCAAAATCGAAAGTAAGGTGGTTTTTATTATACTTTAAAACTAAATCGTCAGGCAAGTTATCTTCAGTTAATACTTTTTTAGTGATTTTTCTCCAATCTTGTTTTTCAAAAAACAACCTTACATCTTTTAAATTTATCTGTGGATAGGCAATTATTTTTTTCTCTTGCTTTAAGGGATGTTTCATTAATCCCAAACTCGTCCCAAACCATAAATTGTTTTCACAATCAATAAAAGATGCATTTTGATTACACTCTAAACTTTTTAACCCATCTAAATTTGAATACCTAACAAAAGAAGATGAGTTATATTGATTGGAATCGTTTAAACTTAACTTATACAAACCATTATTTGTGCCTAGCCAAAGATTATCATACTTATCTAAACTTGTAAAATTGATATTGTTTGAAGAGTAATCCCCTTCAATAGGGACTTTTACAACTGTTTTATTTTGAATATATACCAATCCATTTTTTGTTCCCACCCATAATTTATCACTCCTATCTTTAAGAATATTCATCACACTATTATCTGGTAATCCATTATCTGTGGTATATTCATAAATGGCCTCTGTTATTGGATTATAATTAATCAACCCTTCAGAAGAACAAATCCATAATGATGTTGGAGATTCATTAAGAATGAACCTAATATTTTTAGCTACTGCTTTTTGATCTGAGAAATTATAAATGCTATCTTTTTCAACATACAAAATGGAGAGCCCTTCTTTTGAACCTATCCATATATTATGATTTTCATCTTCACTCAAGGCATATACTTTATTTGCATTAAGTCCAGTCTTTGCATTATATGTTTTAAACTTTTCTCCATCTAAAACAGAAAATCCGTTGGAAGTACCGAACCAAACTCTGTTTTTATAATCAATAGTACTAAACCACACCGTATTGTTTCCTAACCCATCTTTTTCATCATAAAAAGAATGTAGGTTACCTTCTTTTTTACAAATACCACTTCCATAAGTTGATAACCATAATGTTCCTTTAGGGCTCTCAATTATTGACATTACAATACTATTATTTAATCCATCTGCTTCCGTATAACTAATAAAATCTTCATCTGTAAATTTTATCAACCCACCACCGTCAGTTCCTAGAAACAAATTACCTTCCACATCCTCAATTATGGTCTTTACATTTTCATTTACAAGACCATCTTTTTGCGTAAAATTTTTAATCCCTTTTCTACTTAATTTTGAAATTCCCGATTTTGACGCTAACCATACTGAACGGTCTGATTTCTTGATAAATGATCGGATATGATTACTAATTAGCCCTTCATTCGTAGTTAAATAATAAGAGGTGTCTGCCGTTGCATGAATTACCCCGTCTCCAAATGTACTACACCAAAAATTTCCATTTTCTTCAATTAATACTTGGGTAGCATTAATATTTTGAATAGTATCTTTTACTTGACCTGCAGCGTCTAAAATAAACACCCCATTTCTTGTTGAAAGCCACTTATTATTTAGTGTATCACAAAATATATGTCTTACATAATTGTTATTCTCATTTGCTGAAGAATTTATATCATAATATGCTAAATTTCCTTCACTATACTTTACAATTCCTCCACCATCTGTAGCAAACCAAATATTACCATTTATATCTTCTGAAATATTTAGAACAAAAAAATTGCTCAATTCATGTTTAAAAGAAATGCTCTCGAATTTCTCTCCTTTTTTAATAGAAACACCTCCTAAAGATCCAAACCAAAGGTTATTTTTTGAATCTTTAAATATTGAATTTACTTGATTATTAATTAACCCATTATTATTAGAGTAATTTTGAAAACTTACCCCATCAAATTTGGATACTCCTCCATAAGTTCCTATCCATATATATCCATCCTCATCCTGACACAAGGCTCCTATTTGAGACTGAACCAGTCCTTCTTCAACTGAATAATTGATAAAGTTATACTGTTGAGTATAAGCCTGAACAGACAAGAAAAAAACAAGAAATAAAGAAAAATAGTTACGTTTAAACAATGCTTCTAGAATGTTTTAATTGCATTAATAAACTCGGTTAATTTCCTTCTAGATACGGGGATTGCTGTCCCATTATCCATGATAGCAACATTACCTTCGTTACGATTAAATTCCTTTAAATGGTCACGAGTATTAATGATGTGAGATTTATGCACTCTAAAAAAAACATTTTTATTTAACACTCTTTCATAACGAGCAATCGTCATACTACTTGTACATTTCTTACCATCATTTAAAAAAATCTTCGTATAACTCTCATCTGCTTCAAGACGAATAATATCTGCTGTTTTTAAAATTTCATATCCGGTTAATGTTGGTATTGCAATTGTATCCACTTTCGATTCGTTTTGATATTGATCCAGTACTGAACGAATCGATTCTATGTCTATATTTCCAACTTTTGCTGAAGAACCAGCTATTTTTGCAACTGCTTTTTGTAGGTCTTCTACATCTATAGGCTTTTCTAAATAATCAATCGCTCCAGCTTTTATTGCTTTTAACGCATACTGATTATGGGCTGTAATAAAGATAACCGAAAAGTTTTTATCTTTAATCGAGTCTAACAAATCAAATCCATCTTCGTTGGGCATATTAATATCCAAAAACAATAAGTCTGGTTGGTGATTAGCAATTAATTCACGTGCTTGCTCGGCAGATTCTGCCTCATCAATTACGTTAACTTCAGGACAAAAATCCTCGATTAATATTCTAAGATTGCTACGAGCATTTTGCTCATCGTCGATAATAATTGCAGTAATAGCCATAATGTAATAAGTTTAGTTAGTCTTAATAAATGTACGGCATCTCTTTAAAGATGTTTTACAAATCTATTCATTAGTATGAATAATCAATTAAAAGGTAGTTAAAAAAGATTAACCGGTTTAAAGTGATTTAATTTTCTGGACAAAATCTGTAACTCTTGCACGAGCAACGGGCAACATTTCTCCATTTTTCAACTTTGCAAAATATCCATCTTGATGAATATAATCTGTTAATTGATTTAAATTAATGATGTATTTTTTATGGATGCGATAAAATTTATTAGGGTTTAATATCTCGTCATAAACTTTTAACGTTCGGGTATCGAAAAAATTTGTAGCATCATTAAAATGTAAATTTGTACAATTTCCCTCGCCTTCTAAATACATAATTGAAGAGTCGTCAATAATTTTTATGCCTTTTAAATGCGTAATGGTAATTTTATTTGACTCATTTTGGTAATGTATGTTTTCTGAGAAATTCTTTATTGATTCTATATAAGTCTGTAGGTTACTGTTGTCCTCTTTAAATATTGTTTTATAATGTTTTAACTTTCCAACAGCATCTTTCAAATCTTCAATGTCTATGGGTTTTAAAATGTAATGTATCGAATTTACATTAAACGCTTTTATCGCATAATCTTTAAATGCAGTAACAAAAACTATTTGAAAATTGCCTGTTTTTACATCTTCTAACAACTCCAATCCTTCCTCGCCACTAGGCATTCTTATATCTAAAAAAACGGCATCTGGTTTTTGGCTAGCAATTAAACTTCTTGCTTCTTCTACATTTTGCCCCATACCCACAATTTCCACATCAGGACAAAACTCATTTAATAACATTAATAAGTTTTCACGAGCAAAAAGTTCGTCATCAATAATAATGGCTCTAATTTTTCCCACTACTTAAACCACCTTATTAAGAAAAATTCTTTTTTAGCTTTATTTTTATGTAAGCGTTTATTTTTTTTAGCAGTTTGTTTCATCCGCTTTTGGGTAGCTTTTGTTTGAATTTTTTTATGTCTTTTCAACCCTTCTTCATGTCCTTTTTCTTGAGCCTTTTCTTTTGCTTCCTCTTGCTTTTCTAAGATCTTTTTTCGGTTTTTAATCATTTTTGTTTCTTGCGAAAAAACGGTAAAAGACACGAATAAAACTAAGATTGTAAACAGGTATTTTATTCCTTTCATTTTTTTTAAAAAATAGTGTAGCCCGAATTTACTAATTTTACATTGAATTATGAATAAACCGCTACTCATATTATTTGTATCAATTCTGTCCTTTTCGGGATGTAAAAAAGATGATGATTCAACTATTCCTTTGGTTTCAGTCGATTTATATTTAAACCTTACCAACCCAGAGTTTATTCATTTAAAAGTTGATAATGGTTGGACTTATGCTTCTGGTGGCTCGAGAGGAATTATTGTTTACCGAACTAATGGGGAATATAAAGCGTTTGACAGGCATTGCACTTACAACCCTTCTAGTAGTTGTGGATTGGTTTCAGTTGATGTTACTAATGTTACTGGCAAAGACGATTGTTGTGGCTCTAAATTTTTAATGTCAAACGGACAAGTAACGCAAGGGCCTGCAACTCGAAGCTTAAAAGAGTACAATACTTCTTTTGACGGTACGGTTTTGCATATTTATAATTAGCCCCTCTTAATCTGCCTAAAAGGGAGAAACCTATTTCTAAAATTAAGTACTAAATTTGGATGTTGTGGTTCATTTGAAGAAACCACATATAAAAGAGAAAAATTATAAAAAACTGGCTGAATTTTAAAACAAAAATTATGATTGGAACAGCAATTCTTTTTATCGTTCTCGGAATTCTTTTCGATTAAATAAAAATCTTTCTAAGTAAACCGAAAGAAATTTTACCTACATTTAATAAACTAAAAAATAACGTTATGGGAAAAGGTCAAGATTCAAAAAAAGCAGTTAAAAAAGAAGCTGCCAAAACACCAAAAGAAAAAAAAGCAGAGAAACGTTTAAAGAAAGGGAAGTAAACTTAAAACAAGGTTAATCATAAATCAATTGATTTATTATAATATTTGTTAAATCAGCTAGGAATCCAATTAAGATTTATATTATTCGTATTTATAGTGGTAATAATTTCGGTAATTTTCGATTTTATAATTTAATTCTAACTATGATAAAACAAATGAGAACAATCGCTTTAGCAATGTCAGCATCATTCTTAATTTTTGCATGTGGCAACAACGAAAAAGCAACTGAAGAAAAAGAAGCTGCATTTACAATAAATGCAAACTTAACTGATGCCAATTATAGAATGGCTTACTTATCCCAATATAAAGATGGTGAAATGGTGAAATTAGATTCATCTGTTATTACTGAAGGCAAATTTTCATTCACTGGAAAAATGGATTTACCAGAAGTAAGATATATCAATTTTAATGAAGGAAAAGAAATGATTCCTTTGTTTGTTGAAAATAGTGAAATTACTATCGACGGCTCTGCAAATCTATTAGATAGTGTTAGCGTTAATGGATCTGCAACAAATACAGAATACCGTGCATTTATGAATGAATTAAGCAGCTACGAAGTAGCACTTAAAGCAATCGTTGATAAATTTTACGCACTACCTGAGGACGCTTCTGAAGAAGAACAAGCAGCACTTGAAGATGAATATAATGTTGCCGATTCAGTAAAAGTTGATTTTATTAAAGGATATGTTGCTAAAAACTCTAACGCTGTTCCTTCTGCATATATAGCACTACGTTATTTAGCTGGTCAAGCTGAAGTTGAAGAATTAGAAGCGTTGAGTAACTCATTTGGAGAGGAAATTAAATCATCCATTTACACTCAAAAAATTGCTGACAGATTAGTTACAGTAAAAAACTCAATGATTGGTGCTCCTGCTCCTGCATTTAGCCAAAACGATGCTGATGGAAACCCAATAGCATTAGAAAGTTTTAAAGGAAAATATGTTTTAATCGATTTTTGGGCTTCTTGGTGTGGACCATGTAGAGCTGAAAATCCTAATGTGGTTGCTGCTTACAAAAAGTATCATGAAAAAGGATTCGAAATTTTCGGAGTTTCATTAGATGAAAGCAAAGAAAAATGGTTAGAGGCTATCGAGAAAGATGGTTTAACTTGGTCGCATGTAAGTGATTTAAAAGGATGGGGTAACGAGGTTGCAAAACTTTATGGAGTTCAAGGAATTCCACATTCTGTTTTAGTTGATAAAGAAGGAAATATTGTTGCTAAAAACTTAAGAGGAGAAGAATTACACAAAAAATTAGAAGAAGTTTTAGCATCAGAAAGCTAATCAATAAAAAGACTTTAAGATTTAAAATCCACAGCAATAGCTGTGGATTTTTTATTTGTATTTATTCTAAACTTACCTATTGTTGCTTACTTTTGTAAAAAAATAAAACATGGAAGAAACAAAAGCACCATACACGATATACGCAGAAATGACTCCCAACCCAAACTCGATGAAGTTTGTTTCTAATCGTTGGTTAGTTACCAATGATAAATCGTATGAGATATTAGCAGACCAAAGAGTTGGAGGACCATCTCCATTAGCTGAAAAATTGTTTTCATTTCCTTTTATTAATGGCGTTTTTATTGCTGGAAACTTTGTTAGTGTTACTAAAAGTGAAGCAATAGAATGGCAAGATGTTTTATTGGAATTACGAGATTTTATTAGTGAATATTTAAATTCTGAAGGAGGTATTGTTATTCGAGAAGAGTTTTTAAATGCTCCTGAAGAGAATACTAATGAAACTAAAAGCAATGACTCAACATCAAATTCTAATAATAAAGATTATACCGATTTTGAGAAAAAAATTGCTGAAATTTTAGATGAGTATATTAAGCCTGCCGTAGAAAGTGATGGTGGAGCAATAGAATTAGATTCATTTGAAGACGGTGTTGTTAAAGTAATTTTAAAAGGTTCTTGTAGTGGTTGCCCTTCGTCAACAATGACATTAAAACATGGCATTGAATCGATGCTTAAAAATATGTTGCCTGAAGTAAAAGAAGTAGAAGCCATAAACGGGTAAACAATGGATTTTTTTCTACAAGCAGACACTTGGATAGCTTTATTAACACTTACTTTCTTAGAAATTGTTTTAGGAATAGATAACATTATTTTTATTTCTATTGTTGCTGGAAAACTACCTGAACATCAGCAAAAAAAAGCAAGATTAATTGGTTTATCGTTAGCTCTAATTGTAAGAATAATCTTATTAATGGGAATATCTTGGCTAATTGGACTAACTGATCCTGTTATTGAAATTAGCACTTTCAGCCTAAGCTGGAGAGATATTATATTATTTGTTGGAGGATTGTTTTTAATTGCAAAAAGTACGTCAGAAATTCACCACAAGGTAGAAGGAAAAGAAGAAGAAAAAACAAAACCAAAGAAGGTTTCAGCATTTGGTAATGCACTTATTCAAATTGTTTTACTTGACATTATATTTTCTTTCGATTCTATTTTAACTGCTGTTGGTTTAACCAACGAAATATCTTTAATGGTTATCGCTGTTATTGTTTCTATTCTTGTGATGATGATTTTTGCAGGAGCAATAAGCAACTTCATTAATAAACACCCTACACTACAAGTCTTAGCTTTATCCTTTTTGATTTTAATTGGATTTATGTTGGTCGTAGAAGCTTTACATTACGAAGTGCCTAAAGGGTATATTTATTTTGCAGTATTCTTCTCCTTACTAGTTGAAGTAATAAATATGAGGGTTCGAAAAAAGAGTAATGATTAATTCGTAACCATAAACGTTTTTTTACATTTATCCTCTCCGTTTACAACAATTATTACCTCGTGTAATCCTGGGTAATGTTTTCGAGTTGTAAAATCTGTAAAACGCTGTTTTCGAGTAAAGTTTTTTGAGGTTCCTTTTTCTAGTGACAGTTCTGAGAGTTTAAACACTTTTTTAGAAGTACTTCCATTTGCTTTAACATAAGCTATTTTATATTCTAACCTTAACTTTCTAACTCTATTTGATTCATTCACTAACGTAAAACTGAAAAACAAATCATCTCCTATGCAAATAGATTCTTTTGCAAGAGTTAATTCTTTAACAGTAATCTTCGAAGCATCCTCTAATTTAAATATAGCTAAAGCTTGCTTATCTCCTTTTTTCAATAAGGTTCTCAAACTATGTTTAACTATCCAATCGGTATTTTTAGTAGTTCCTATCCATTTCGAAGCAATAGTTAACACCAACTCTGGATGCGTTTTACTGATGTCGTTTAAATGATTGGCAACACTTTTTCTTACATATTCTGACTCATCATTTTTTAAGTTCTCCAGAATTGGCAATACTGGTGACGGATTTTTGATAAATTCTCTTAATGCTGGAGCCCAAGGTAATTTTGGTCGACTACCCTCACTAGCCAATCTTCTAACATGATGATTTTCTGATTTACTCCAAATTAATAGTTGTTGAATGGCTTCATTTGGATAGGCTTCAATAAAAGGGCGAATAGCAAATTCAGAAGTTGAATATTGAGTAAATATTTCCAGTGCAGACATCGATATTTTGAAGTCTTGTAATCCATATACTTGAATAAAATCGGGAAATATCATTCCTTGTAAACCACCAAAATTTGGAGCAATTTTTAATAATAATTTTACTTGTTGATTAAAAGAAAAAGGTAGAAATTGATAAAGTGAATTCGTAATAAAACGCATTCTTTCTTTCAGTTCTTTTTCTTCCCAACTTTTATTAATAATTAATTTTATAAAAGATTTGGATTTAAATGTAGATTCTAACTTACCTACTTCTTTTGCAAGCTTCTCTACAAATGCTTTATTGTATTTGTCTTTTAAATTCATTTAAAAAAAATTATCCCCGCCAAAAGCGAGGATAATTGTTATTTTATATCTATTTAAAATTCTACCAAATTTTCACTTTAGCTTCATCAGTTGCAACCATTTTATCTCCATTTTTGCAACCAAAAGCCTCATGAAATTCATTAAGGTTATTTAAAGGTCCTAAAACTCTATATTTTGTTGGAGAATGAGGATCAACATTTGCTAATCTTACAGCTTCTTCATCTTTTATATTTGATGCCCATACTTGAGCCCA
>CAXBPN010000059.1:0-11922 GCA_963977515.1 uncultured Flavobacteriales bacterium | reverse complement strand
CAGAAAATATTAGTACAACTTTAGAAAAGTATCAAAATTAAATAGAATAAATTCTGTTGCTAAAGTTTTGCAACGGTCTTAAAATGCTTTAAATAGAAAAGCGAAGTTTAAAACTTCGCTTAGTTATGCTTATTGTCTAAGCTAGAAGAAAAACATCCCCCTCACCCCCTTCAAAGGGGGAATCTTGCCTAGGGAAGTTTTAAGAAATTAAGAATACTTAAAAAGATTCCTTATAAGTTATTCATTCTTCATATATTTTCAGGAATGACGTAACTTCTTTTTTGTTTATACCAATCGTTTTTCGATATAATCGGAATTGAATAAACTTAACGCCCCCATATATTTTAGCCGAAATGAGATGAGGTCTCCTACTTTATATTTTTTATAACTTTTTCCTAAGTCAAGAATTAACATATCTGAACTGGCTCCAATAATTGAAATTTGTTTATCCTCAGAAATTAAAAAATCAGTAGTAATATCTAACAAACCTATATCTATAATAGCCCTGTACGACATTTCTCCATAATCACTATCATCTACCTCAAATAATTCTCCTGAAGGATTTTCTGCCAATTCACCTACTGGAACTTTCGGTTTTTCTGTTATTTCTATAATCTCGGTAAATAGTTTAATTACATCCTGTCTCATCCCTTTAAACGGCTTATTTTCTAATATGTCGTTCCCAAAAAATAATGTTTCGCCTATCCTAAAATGATTAATTCCTTTAGGAATCTGATTCTTTTTTAGCATGGGTAAAGTAATAGAAGTTCCACCTGTTACCCATGGAATTTTTCGATTAAATTTAGTTTCTATTAGTTGTTCATAAAGCGACAATTGAATCAATTTATCGTGTGAAGGCAATACTCCACTTAAACAATTTAAATTAGTGCCTATACCTGTTATTTTAATTCCTTTTAACTTAAATATTTGTGCATAAAAATCGAGCAAATCATCCCCCATTACTCCTTCACGTAAATCTCCCATCTCTATCATTATAATAATTCGATGAACTTTGCCTTGCTTAATAGCCTCTTCTGATAATAACTTAATGGTTGCAAATTCGGTATTAAAACTAGCATCTGCATATTTTACAATGTTAGGAATACTTCGTTTGGCAGGTGGTTTTATATACACCGTTTCTACATTCGGATTAATTTGTTTTACCACTTTTAAGTTACTTACCCTAGAATCACAAATTTCACGAGCACCTAAATCAATTAATTCTTTAATGTAAGTTTTGTTTCCACACAGCAATTTGGTAACAACTGCCCATTCTTTCCCATTCTTTTTTAAAAGTGCATCTAAAAACTGATAGTTGTGTTTTAATTTATCTTTATATAATTCTATAAAAGCCATAATTATTTAGTTATTATTCTGGGAATATCGTGAGGCAATCGGGTTAATAGTTCATAATTTAACTGATCACTCAAGTCACTAAAAGAAGACACTGAGATGCATTGTTCTCCCTGACTTCCAATTAACACTACTTCATCTCCTTTTTTTACACCAGATAAGTTAGTAGCATCTACTATTATCATGTTCATGTTTACCATGCCAATAATGCTTAATCGTAAACCTCCAATTAGCACTCTTCCTTGATTACTCAACGACCGACTAAATCCATGTGCATAACCAACCGGAACAATAGCAATTTTCATATCTGTTTCTGCCATAGCTACATTTCCATAACCAATGTAATTCCCTGTTTTAACTTCTTTAACTGTCATTACTTTACTTTTCCATGAAATGACTCTTTTTAAAGGATCTTCTATTTTTTTGTTTTTAGCTAAATAAGCCATTTTTACTTCTTTACTCGGCCAAAAACCATATTGCATAATTCCAACCCGAGCCATATCTAATATTGTTTTAGGATAATTAATAATAGCTGCCGAGCATGCTAAATGCATTTTTAGTAATGGTATATCTTTGGTTTTCAACCATTTTATTTGTCGATTAAAGCTAGAAATCTGTTTTTTTATTCTCAGGTAATTAGATATATTTTCTGCTCCACCTAAATGACTGCATACTCCTTCAATTAATAAGTCATCGGTATGAGTAATAAGTACATCTGCTACTCTTCTTAATTCTTTTGAAGAGAATCCTGTTCGGTTCAACCCCGTTTCTATTTCAATATGAATGCGGGCTTTTTTATGGAGTTGTTGTGCCCATTTTATGGCCATTTTTAATCGATCCATCTCAAACACAAAAAAATCAATCTCATTTTTTATTGCCCACTCCATATCATCGTCACCAATATCCCCCATAATAATCAATCGATTAAAATCAATTTGAGTATCTACCACTTTTTGGGCTTCTTGAACACTAAAAACAGCAAAACTTTTCAGTCCACTTTTATAAGCTAAAGGCACATAAGAGCTTAATCCATGTCCGTAAGCATTTCCTTTTACAACGGCTACTAGCTCACATCTTTCTCCAATTACATCATGAATAAATTCAACATTGGTTTCTAGTGCACTTTTACTTATTTCTATATATGAAGTATGCGACATTATTGTAATTGCTCTAATATTTTAATAAATATTTTACTTCCTGATGAAATTAACTCATCGGGAAAGTCATAATCTAGATTATGAAGTGCTGGTGTATCTTTACCTGCTCCCAAAGCAAACATAGCTCCAGGAAATTTTTGAGTAAACAAGCCAAAATCTTCACCCCATTTAAATGGTTTTTCTTTTATCACACAACTTAATTGAGCTTCAACCGCTGCTTTTTGAATAATACCTACTACCTTTTCATCATTTTTTACTGATTGAAACTCCTGCAGCCACTCTATTTCGTATCTTAATTTGTTCTTTTGAACAACCTCCATCAAAATATTTAAAAAACTCAATTTCAACTTATCCATCATACTATTACTATAAGTTCGAAAAGTTAATCCTACTTCTCCATTTCCAGCAGCTACACCATAAGATTCTGACCCTACCTTTACAAAAACTGGAGTAATAATCTTTAACGAACTGGAATCAGTATCGCTAACTTCTATGGCTTTGATACGTTGCAACAATTCAGCAATGGCATAAACTGGATTAATTCCATTCTCAGGCTCTGCTGCATGAGCAGTTTTTCCTATCAACTTAATTTTAGCACTGACTACTGAAGGTGTAAATGTTCCTGATTTAATCAGAACCGCATTCTTTTCATACCCAGGAACATTATGTAATGCAAATACATAATCTGGATTGCAATGTTCTTTAAATACCTTATCATCAATTACACGCTTTGCTCCTTCTCCATTTTCTTCTGCAGGTTGAAAAAGCAAGGAAACCATTCCTTTTTTTGGTGGGTTTTCTTGAAGATGTGCTGCAAAAGCTAACATAATTGCCATATGCCCATCATGCCCACATTTATGAGCTATTCCCTCATTTTTTGATTGGTGTTTAAAGGTATTCTGTTCATTAATGGGTAAGGCATCTAATTCGCAACGGAACATTACATGATTTCCTTGTTTTTTACCTTTAAAAATAACTAGTATCCCATTTTTAGCTACTTGGTAAATTTCCACACTTGGACAAATAGCTCGAAGTTGTTGTTGAATATAATTCGATGTCTCCTTTTCGTCGTTCGACAATTCAGGATGTTGATGTAAGTATTTTCTATGTTGAATAAACGGTTTTATATCCATTATTGTTTTTTTAATCTCATTTCAAGGTAAGGATTTGTAAACCCTAATTTTTCATAAAGGAATCGAGCTGGATTATCTTTTTCTACATGCAATGCAATATCTCCTTCAGCAACTTTAATGGCATTTTTCATTAATATTTTACCATATCCTTTTCCTCTAAACGTCTTATCCATAGCAATGTAAACCAAAATGTTTTCGGGAATATAGCCCGACATTCCTGTTTCATTTACTACTACTACTCCCGATATTTCTTGAGAGATAAATTGTACTAAAACATAACCGCCTACTTTGTCAAAAACATAATTTATTGCTTTTTGAATAGCATCTATATCATCGCCATATTCATCAAGGTGTTTGTGTAAAAATGTAGCGATTTCTCCATTGTTAATTAATTCTGTCTTTCCCGACTTTTTACTAATCAGTTTATGAGTAACTGTAACATCTTCTTTACTATTTATCATCTTGTTTAATTTTTATATTAAAATTCTAACATGGTTTTCTTTATTAGGAAATACATAGCTTAGGGCTACAAAAAGAACAACTGAAGCGAGTATTCCATAAAAATTAGGGTCTAACCCAAAAGGCATTTTTACCTTCATTACAATTAAAGCAGCGGTTAATGCTCCTCCACCCAACATGGCTGAAAAAGCTCCTGTAGCACTGCTTCTTTTCCAAAAAAGTGCACCGATAATTGGTATAAACAGACCTGACACCATAAAGGAATAGGACAATAACATTAACTCCAATACATTTTGCATTTGTAATGAAATATAAATCGCCAACATTCCAGCTAATAAAGTGGTTAGTTGAGATAGTCTTAATGTCGCTTTATCTGAAACAATAAAAAAACGTTTAATTATATCGGTTACTATATTACCAGATGCTGCCATTAAACAACTATCAGCAGTTGACATGATGGCTGAAAAATAAGCCGACATTAACAACCCTACCACCCCTATAGGCAATACATTTTTAAGTAACAATGGTAACCCTAGCTCTGCATCTATTTCTGAACCTACCGATAACATTCCTTGTTCCATAGCCACTCTTGAAAACATTCCTAAAACTACTCCCAACATTGCCATAATAGGCCATTCGAACAAACCTGCAATGAACCACGCTTTTTGAGCTTCTCGTTGATTTCTAGAGGCAAAAATTCGTTGATATAAAGTCATTCCAACAAACCAGATAGGAATAATCGTAATTCCCCAATTAACTACTGTTTGCCATGACAAATTGGTAAAACTTAAAAACTCTTTAGGCAATGTACTTACAATAGCATCATACCCTCCTATTTCGTAATAAGCAACAGGCACTCAAATAAATAATAGTCCTCCCATTAATATTATCCATTGTATCGTATCTGTAAAAATAACTGCTTTTAACCCTCCTATAGCGGTGTAAACTACTGTTAAAACACCCATTGCAATTAATACCTGAGTAAATGTAAACCCATCGAAGGTGGCAGATGCTAATTTAGCTCCAGCCAAAATTTGTGAACTGGTAAATCCAATGTATCCTATAATAGAAATAATGGCTGCCAGCATGGCTGTATTACTTCCGTAAAAAGCCTTAAATATTTGAGGAAATGTAAACAAGCTCATTTTACTAGACATTCGACTCACTTTTGGAATCAAAAAAACAGCACTTAACCATGCTCCTATTAACCCTGTAAACAACATCCACGAACCTGAAAGCCCCATAGTAAAACCTAAACCTCCTAATCCAATTGAAAAACCGCCTCCTACATCTGTTGCTACGACAGACAACCCAATATGAAAACTACTTATTGATCGCCCTCCAACAAAGTAATCTTCTATTGACGTGTTTTTTTGATAAAAGAAAAAACCTACACCTAACATTAAAAGCATGTAGATGATAAAAATGATGATATCTATTATATGCATAAAACGCTATTAGTTTCTATATAAACTATTTTATAATTTAAATTTTTAAAACCTTTTTAATTAATAACATGATTATTTTTTTTGAATTTTCGCTAGTTTATCAACTAAAAGAAGCAACTTATTCAACCTTGACACTCATAAAAACAAAGTTATCAATAATAAAGGGCAATAAAAAATAGGCTTTTACTTATCCGGAATCAGAGCTTCAGGAGTGACGTAGCTTTTTTTGTTTCGTCATTCCTTACGTAGTGATAACGGAGATAAGGAATCTTTTTTATTATTTTTGAGTATGACAGGAAAAGGAGGTTATATTTATATTGTTTCAAACAAAACCAGAACAGTCCTATATATAGGAGTAACTTCTGATTTAGCGAATAGAGTGTTTCAACACAAAGAAGGGAAAGGTTCTCAGTTTACATCTAAATATAATTGTAAAGATTTATTGTATTATGAATTTTTTGATTCAATTGATGAGGCTATTTTAAGGGAAAAGAGATTCCTGATAAATTTTTCGCTCCCTTCGACAAGCTCAGGACAGGCTCTCAAATTTTCAGGAATGACGTAGCTTCTCGTTCCGTCATTCCTTACAAAGCGATAGCGGAGATAAGGAATCTCTTTTTAAAACAAAAATGCAAAGTTTGAAACTACTCTTTCATATTAAAACAAAACGCATTTACAAAATGCTTTAAATAGAAAATCGAAGTTGCAAACTTCGCTTAGTTAGGGAATGGAAAGATAAATTGATTTTCGATTTCAACCCAACCTTAAAAGATTTGTTTGATGAGATTCAAGATTTTAGGTAAATGAGATTCCTGATAAATTTTTCACTCCCTTCGACAAGCTCAGGACAGGCTCTCAAATTTTCAGGAATGACGTAGCTTCTCGTTCCGTCATTCCTTACGAAGCAATAGCAGAGATGAGGAATTTTAAACTAAGAGTAGTTTGCAACTACTCTTTCATATTAAAACACAACGCATTTACAAAATGCTTTAAACAAAAAAGCGAAGTTATAAACTTCGCTTAGTTAAGGGTTTGATTAACTCTATACGTTCGTAAACGACAAATGTTCGGATGACTCATTGTTTATTGGTATAGTAATCCGAACATTAAATTTGAAACTTATTGCTGGTGAAAGTTTAACAACGTGTAACTCGTTCCATTTTTCTATCTATTTATTTTTTTACCACGAGTTAAAAACTCGCGGAAGCGAAGGTGAAGCTATAAACCTTGCTTAGTTAGGGATTCAATAATAATCAAACATGATTATATCGCATCTTCACTAATACCATAAACTATAATTTTACTACTTTTATAGAATGAAAAAAGGATTATTTTGGTCTGCATTTGTTTATTCTATGATGATGTCTGGTGGAATAATATTAGCGTCATTAATTGACTATTATTTATTTCCATTTACAAATGTTCCTCTGTTCAAATTCTTAATGATTGTTTCAACCCTAACAATATTTGTATTGCTAGGGTTTCACATGAATAAAAAACACAAAGAATCAAACAGTTATGGTAAATTCATTTTTGTTGGCATTTTGAGCACCATTATTTCCTCTCTAATCTATGTGTGTTTTTTATTGTTTTTTGGTGTCTATATTATTAGTGGCTCTCATGAGTTGAGCTACTGGATTCTTAATTTTAAAGAGGTCTCTTTCATGTTCTTATCAAATTTTGGAATTATTATTACCGAATGTTTAATAATAGGAGTATTCTATAAAAAACTTAAATTACAGAAAAGATAGGATAACTAATATTCATAACTTATTATCCCTTCCATAACATCAGAAACATATCCTTAAACCTGCCTTACCTGATTAAACGTAATCTTTAACGCTTTTTCGAAATAGCGTAATTGTTTCATTTCAATAGGGTTTACTATCGCTAAAGATATTCCTTCTTTTCCAGCTCTAGCAGTTCTTCCGCTTCGATGGGTATAATATTCTTCTTGGTCGGGCAATTGGTAATGCACTACAAACGATAAAGCTTCAATATCAATTCCACGAGCAGCCAAATCGGTTGCTATTAATATTTGTAAACTTTCGTTTTTAAACGCTCGCATTACTTTATCTCTTTCTTTTTGCAATAAATCGCCATGTATAGCGTCAGCAGCTACATTTTTAGCTATTAATTGTTTAGCCAATTTTTGCGTTGCAGCTTTTGTTTTACAAAATATTACACCTCTATTTTCTTTTTGAGTTCTTAAAAATTGCAACAACACTTGTAACTTATCCAACTCATCACAAATTAAATATTGGTGCTCAATTTTTTTGTTTACTACCTTATCTGCACTTACTTCTATACGATGTGCAGTTTCAGCCATATGTGTATCAACAATATCTTTAATACCAACGGGCATTGTTGCAGAAAACAACCATTTATTTTCGGCTTTCTTTAAGTGTTTTAAAATTTCATCCAGTTCTTTTTTAAAACCCATGCTCAACATTTCATCCGCCTCATCCAGTATCACAGTTTTTACATTACTTAAATCAACTGCTTTTCGGTTTAACAAATCAATTAAACGACCTGGAGTTGCTACAATAATATGAGTTGGTCGTTTTAAGTTAACAATTTGCATGTCAATTTTGGCTCCACCATAAACCGCTTCTGTAAAAATTTTGTCGGTGTATTTGGTAAACTTAAACAGTTGTTTAGCTACCTGCTGCCCCAACTCACGAGTTGGGCAAAGTATTAAACCTTGAACTACTTTTTTCTTTGGGTCAATTTGGTGTAACAACGGCAAACCATAGGCTGCAGTTTTACCTGTACCTGTTTGTGCTTGTCCAACTAAATCGGTTGTAGTAGTTAGCAGCAAAGGAATTACTTCTACTTGTATTTCTGTTGGTTCAATAATATTTAACTCTGTTAATCCTTTAATAAAGTCTTTTCTTACACCTAATTCTTCAAAATTTCCCAAAACTGTAGTTTTAATTTAAGTTGCAAAAGTACATATTAAAGCACTTGCACATTTCACTTAGTTACATTAATACCTCAACATTCCTTAACTTTGTAAATCTTATGATGAGTCCTAAAAATAGAATTTTTAATTACACACCCCATCCCCCTCTTCAAAAAGGGGATTTTAAATGTTAATTTTTCAGGACTCTATTTTATGTTAAACACACTATGAAAAATGTATTAGTTGTACTTGCACATCCTGATATAGAAACCTCTATTGGTAATAAAACCATAAGTGAAGCTATCAACCAACTTGAACACTCAGAAGTTAGAAATTTAAATTTGCTCTATCCAGATTTTAATATCGATGTAGAAGCTGAGCAAGAAGCGTTAAAAAAAGCAGATGTTATTATTTTTCAATACCCATTGTATTGGTATAACGTACCTGCTATTTTAAAAGAATGGAAAGACAAAGTGTTTACCTATGGTTTTGCTTTTGGCAAGGATAATTATCAGCTCGAAGGAAAAAAAATAATTGTTTCTTTTACAACAGGAAGTTCAATAAAAGATTATCCAACAGATGTAGTCGAAAAAATTATTTTCCCATTTAAAGGCTTGGCCGATTTTTGTAAAATGAATTATATAACTGAAGTTATTTCACACGAAATCAACAACTATTCGGATGAAGCTATTGAAAAGTCGAAATCTTTTGCCGACCTTCATACACAAAAAATTATTGAACTGATTACAAAGTAGTTCAAACAACTTAAACAACAAAATGAAATTTATAGAACTAGGCTTTGAGCCTCAAATTAACGAAGCCATTGATGCAATTGGTTTCGATACTCCAACACCAATCCAACAACAAGCTATTCCTCACATTATTAATGGTAAAGACATGATAGCCTGTGCACAAACTGGAACAGGCAAAACAGCAGCTTTTGTATTACCTATTTTAAACAGTATTTGCTTATCGCAAAACCACGGAAAAACCAATACAATTATTGTTGTACCAACCAGAGAATTAGCTATACAAATTGACCAACAAATTGAAGGTTTAAGCTATTTTACCAATGCTACTTCTATAGCTATTTATGGGGGTGGAAATGGTCAATCTTTTGAATCAGAAAAAAAAGCATTATTAACAGGTGCTGATATTATTGTTTGTACGCCTGGTCGTTTTATCTCTCATTTAAATATGGGTTATTTTGATACTTCAGGCGTTAAGCATTTTATATTGGATGAAGCCGACAGAATGTTAGACATGGGTTTTAATGAAGACATTATGATGATAGCTGAAAAGCTTCCAAAAAAACGTCAAAATTTAATGTTTTCGGCAACCATGCCAACTAAAATTAGAGTTTTAACAGAAAAACTATTAAATGACCCTATATCAATAAGTATTGCTATTTCAAAACCTAATGAAGCAATTACTCAAGGAGCATTTTTAGTGCACGATGGGCAAAAAATTGAATTGATTAAAAGCTTATTAAAAGATAAAGATTACGAACACATTATCATTTTTGCATCACGTAAAACGGCTGTAAAAGAAATAACCCAAGCTTTAAAAAAGGTTGGTTTGCCTGCAAAAGGAATTCAATCGGATTTAGACCAAGGCGAACGAGAACAAGTTTTATTAGACTTTAAAAATAAGAAAGTAAAAATTTTAGTGGCTACTGATATTCTTTCGAGAGGTATTGATATTAAAGGTATTAATATGGTTATTAATTATGAGGTTCCTCATGATGCCGAAGATTATGTACATCGTATTGGTAGAACTGCCAGAGGTGAAGAAACTTTTGGGGAAGCTTACACTTTTATAAATAGTGACCAATGTTACAATTTCTCTAAAATTGAAAAATTAATAGAAAAAGAAGTGCCTAAACTTGATTTGCCAGAAGGTTTTGCAAAAGGACCAGAATACAATATTACCAATCGACCATTTAATAAAAAGAAGAATTTTAGGCCTAAAAAGAAATTTCATAAAAGAAACTAATGTACAATTACCCTATAAATTATGACGAGCCTTTGTTTCGCCCACCAAGCGAAGCACACTCGTTAATTATACAGGTTACTTTAGGTTGCTCATGGAACAAGTGTTCGTTTTGTGAAATGTACACCTCCAAACGATTTAAAGCCCGTAAAGAAGAAGACATCTTTAATGACATTGATGCATTTATTCCTTACAAAGAAAGTGTTCGAAAAGTATTTTTAGCTGATGGCGATCCTTTGGTTTTATCTACCGAACGATTATTAAGAATTTTAGCAAAGATTAAAAAAACCTTCCCTAATCTTCTTCGAGTTTCAACCTATGCTTCACCAAGTAATTTGGCTCGTAAATCGAGCGAAGAGTTAAAAGAACTTTATGACGCTGGCTTAACACTCCTTTATGTTGGAATAGAATCTGGCGATAGTGAGGTTTTAGAATGTATTGAAAAAGGAGAAACTTTTGAAACTACCATCGAAGGGTTGAATAAATCGAAAGCAGTTGGCATGAATAGCTCTGTAATGATTATTAATGGAGTTGGTGGGAAATTACTAACCCAACAACATGCTATAAATTCGGCTAAAGTTTTAAATAAAACTCAACCAAAATATGCTTCTACTTTGGTGCTAACTGCACATAAAGGTATGGCTCATTTTCAAGACAGATACAAAGGAGAATTTATTGAACTCAACCAATTTGAATTATTTAAAGAAATGCAACTCTTTATGGAGTATTTAAATTTAAACGAAACTATCTTTAGAAGTGACCATGCTTCTAACAGTTTAGTTTTAAAAGGAATATTAGGTCGTGATAAAGCTAAAATGATGAGCCAAATTGAATTGGCAATTTCTCATCCAGAAATGGCAAATTTAAGAATGAAATATAATGGTGGTTATTAGTTTTTAATCTTTAATTTCACATCAAAAATATAAACCATGAAAAAGTACTTATTAATTATCAGTTTAGCATTTTCTTCAATTTTATCTGCACAAAGTCCAATAGAAGTTGGTCAAATGCAACTTAACGGTGGAGTTGGTTTTTCAAACTACGGGTTACCCGTTTATCTTGGGCTAGATTATGGTTTAATGGATGACATCTCAATAGGTGGAGAATTTTCTTTTAGGAGTTATAATGATAATATTTTTGGTACAAAATACAGGCATTCTATTATCGGAATTTCAGCTAATGGAAATTACCACTTTAACACCTTACTAAATCTTGAATCGAAATACGATGTTTATGCAGGCTTAAATGTTGGTTTTTATGTATGGAGTTCTTCTAACAATTACCCTGGAGGTAGAGCTTCTGGATTAGGATTAGGACTTCAAATTGGTGGTAGATATTACTTTACTGAAAATTGGGGTATTAACTTAGAAATTGGAGGTGGTAATGCTGCTTCTGGAGGTAAAATCGGAATTTCTTACCGTTTTTAATTTTCAGGGTAAAACGCATCTTTAAAGTGATTGATGGTTGTGGTTTTA
>CAXBPN010000058.1:0-12009 GCA_963977515.1 uncultured Flavobacteriales bacterium | reverse complement strand
TTTTTATTTTCCAATTCCGTATTTTTTTGGCGAAGTTAAAAATTATTTAGTTTAAGGCTTGACTTTTAGGTATCCGTAACAACAATAAAAATCCAACAATAAAAAACAATACAATTGCTAGTATAGATTGCCGCATATCTCCTGTTAAGCCTTCAATAAAACCATAAGCAAAAGTACCTAATACAATGGCAATCTTTTCCGAAACATCGTAAAAACTAAAAAAAGAAGTATGGTCTTCTGTTTCTGGTAATAATTTGGAATAGGTAGAACGAGATAGGGATTGAATTCCACCCATTACAAACCCAACAACGGCAGCTATAAAATAAAAATGAATAGGCTCAGAAACAAAACTATATGCACATACACAGATGCCAATCCAAATAAATATATTAATAGCTAATACTTTAATATTACCAATTTTACTAGATAAATAAGCCATTAAATAAGCTCCTGGTATTGCTATAAATTGAATTATTAAAACACTTATAATTAACCCTGTTGTTTTTGATGCTTCATCTGCCCAAGCAATTTCTTTTGTGCCAAAAAAAATAGCCATTATCATTACGGTCTGAACACCCATACTATAAACAAAAAAAGCTACTAAATAACGCTTCAAGCTAATGTTAGCTTTTAACTGACTCCAAACACCTCTAAGTTCTCTAAACCCTTTAAATAATATATTACCCATTGGTTTATGCCCATAAATATTATTAGGTAGCCGAGCATAAGTTATTTGGCTAAATCCAATCCACCACAAGCCTGTTAACACAAATGAATATCTCGCATTAACATCCAAAACTTGAATTAATATCAAACAAAATATTAATAAAATTGAACTACCAATATACCCTCTTGAAAATCCTTTTGCACTAATTTTATCATGTAAATCGGGGGTAGCAATCTCAGGTAAATAAGCATTGTAAAAAACCAAACTACCCCAAAAACCTACACTAGCGAGTAATACAGAAATCATGCTTAACTCTAAATAATCTGTATTAAAAAAATACAAACTCATACAAGACAATGCTCCTAAGTAACAAAAGAATTTCATGAACGTTTTTTTTCTTCCTGAATAATCAGCAATACCCGACAGAATTGGAGAGCTTATGGCTACAATAATAAAAGAAAGTGAAACTACATAAGAATACAACTCGGTATTAACGAGCTTTAACCCTAAAAAACTAACTTGCTCTGAAACAACACTCTCATAAAAAATCGGAAAAATTGCAGAGGTAATAACTAGCGGATATACAGAGTTAGCCCAATCGTAAAAAGTCCAAGCATTAATTACTTTTTTATCGTTTTTTACGAATTTCATTAATTACATGTATTGCAATAGATTTTTTTAACCGATAAATCGTTTAACATTTGGAAACTCATATTTGGATATCCAAATAATTCACAAAAACGCTTTTGATTCATTTCTTTTGCTCTCAGCATAAATCCTTCATACTCTTTTACCGATACTAATTCTTTATTATAAATAGCAACTGTTAAAAAAGTAAACAAAAAGTCTTCATCAATCGTTGGTTTTTCTGCCCAAGGTTTCATTAATTCAATTGCCCAATCAATTCTCATTTGAAAAGTAAAGTAATTGACAATTTTAAGCACTTGATCCCTGTTTAACTGAGATTGTAACAAAATCTTTTTAACTTCTAATAAGGATTTATCTCTTTCTTTAAACTTCTTGGTTTCATAATAGAAATCCGCTGATATGATATGAAAATTCAGTAATAATTGATGTACTTTATAAGGTTCTATATCAGTATTGTATAATGACTTGATGTCTTTTAACAAATATTTAGGGTCTGTAACTCTATCGTATTTTTCAGACCATAACAAAAGCTTCAATAATATTTTATTATATTTTAAAAATGTATTAGTCGGGTCAACTATCAATTGAGTTTCAACATCTCTTAATAAATACTTATTAAGGCTATCCCTATTTTCAGCTTTTGAATAAAACCATCTAAAAGCTATTTGATTGTTATTTAATATAACGTTTTCTTTAATGTGGGGAATCTTAATTTTAAGTACATCGTCTTCTGACACTTTTCCTTTCTTAACTCCATTAAACAGTAGCGATTGATAAACTCTTGCCTTAACAAAATCTTTAGATTTAATTGATTTTTGAAAGCGAGGAATTAGTACATTATACAATGCGGAATCCATAAATATTTTTTCTACCATAAGGTAAATTTTCGCTTTTCGTTGATCTTCTAAATAAGGTTCTAAATTATAGGTTAATGTATCAGAATTTACAATCTTTTTTATCTCCTCTTTGCTTAATTTCAATAACTCTTGCTCATAAGGTGAGCCCTTTAAAGAATTGTAAAAACCCTCCCAGTTTTCTTGAGTTGTAATTTTAGTTTCTACATCTTGCAATTTATAATTTTTAATTGCTTTTAAAATACTATTTGCTCTTTTATCCTGCAATAGTTTATTCTCTTTTTCACTACCTTCGATTGATGAATATGCAATTATTTCTATCTTTTTTAAATCATATCGATTTAAACTTATAGAGTCAAGAAATGGTTTAATATCTTCATTTTTATACTCTGATTTATTTCGCTCAAAAGGAACTGTGAAAGTTAATTGATTCAAAATAGAATCGGCTTGATTGCTAACCGAAAGTGTATCCACCAAAAAACCTAAATCTAACGACCTTAAATTTTCGCCACCCAAACTGTTATAAACTATTGTTTGACAAAGGCAGTTATCTTGAATAATCAGCAATGTAAATTCAACATTATTTGTATCAACAAAATCCGGAATAGGTCCTAAAGATAATTCGACTTGTCCTTCATCTTTTAATTCGTTTTTACTTAATAGCTGACTTTTAGAGATTGAAGGTAATAAAACACCCTTATGTATTTTAGAAGGATAAAATCGATTTCCTGTTTCACATTTATATTGATCTCTAGAAATTACATCTAAAGCAATGGCATCATTTCCTGATTTCATAATAGCTTTAAACAATTCTAAATCATGGAAATAAAAGTAGATTTCACCATTTTTGAAGTAAATATTATCAGACATTAGTTCTGGTAAATAAGGAAAATTCTTATCTAAGTCTAAACATTTTTCTCTACTATAAGGTTGAATTTTATAATCGTCTTTAATAGCTTTTACTTCTTTAGGAAGAATAAAAGGTTCAGAGCCATAAACCTGAGTAGCAACAATTTTTTTAGTCTTTACATCAACACTAATAGAAGTGCCAACATTGTAATAATTGGGATTAAAAATAACTTCAGGGCTTTCTTTTGCAGCAACCCAAGCTGAAACAATTGCTTCTGCAACATTATCATACGATTTAAGGGTAATTCTCTTACTTTGACCAACAACCTTAACTTTAGCTCCCAGCATCGTTTGCATACAGTTTTCTCCTACCTCATTATGAAGTCCATCATAAAAAAGCATTCGGTCAAATGGAGTTGCTTTCTTTTTATTAGGTTGGTCGTGAGCAATTTTACCTGATTTTAAAATATAATCAGACTGATCTGCAGCAGCTAATTTTAGGATTTCATCAATCTTCAACGGTTTTAATGATTTTGAAACCCTAAGTTCATTTACTTTTTTATTGATTAATTCTTCAAGATATTCTTTCTTTATTTTCTTTAAGTTAATGTTGTCGGATGGTTGTTGTGCTATCAAACCAACGGTTATACAGGAAAATAATATGGTAAATAATAACTTCAAAAAATGATTATTGATTTGGATGTTTAAGCTAAAAACTAAAGTTAGCTTATTTCTATTTAAGGGCAAAATAAATATAAGTAATATAAGCTAATATAAGAATCAAACCACCCACTCTATTAATACGATTCCGGTATATCATTAAAGGAAATATTAAAAAAGAGATTCCTAATAGCCAATATATATCTGTAGTTTGAACTTGAATACTAACTGGTATTTCTTTTACAACTGATGTTATTCCTAAAACCGCTAGTAAATTAAAAATGTTAGAGCCTATTAAATTACCTATTGATATATCGGTTTGTTTTTTGAAGGCTGCAACTAAAGATGTAACTAATTCTGGTACACTTGTCCCAAAAGCTACGATAGTGGCTCCTATTATATATTCACTAACACCAAAATTTTGTGCAATTTGAATAGCTCCTTCTAACAACCAATTTGCTCCAAAAGCTAACCCAACAACTCCAATTATTACAAAAAAAACGTTTTTATAAAAGTTTTTATTACTTTTTTCTTGCTCTACCTCATCATTTATTTCAATATCATTTGATGATTTTTTTATCATAAAAAAATTAAATGCAATAAGTGCTATTATATATAAAACACCTTCCCACCAATCTATAATTCCATTTATGATAAATAAAGAGAACGCAATGGTTGCCAACATCATTATAGGCCAGTCTATACGTATTGTTGAGCGTTGTACATTTATTGGCAATACAATTGTTGTTAACCCTAAGACTAAAGCTAGATTTGCAATGTTAGACCCTAAAACATTACCTATCGAAATTTCTGGATGCCCCTCTAAGGCAGCTTTTATACTTACAAGAAGTTCTGGAGCAGAAGTCCCGAACGCTACAATAGTCATACCTATTACAAGAGTCGAAATATTAAATTTGAGTGCAATCCCTACTGCTCCTTTCACTAAAAATTCACCTGAAACAATTAATATTCCTAACCCTAGAATTAGTAATAAATACTCCATTCTTATGAATCCTTATTGGTTGATGATGTTGTTGAGTAAGAACTTGTTCTAGAAACTGTATTGGGTTGAGAGGGTTGAATTTCTTCTTCTATTTCAGTAGCTAATTCTTCATTTTTCTTTTCAACTTTAGTATCCATTATCATGCTTTTTACCTGTTTCTCTACATCTACTGAATCCTTTAGCTTAGAAATATCTTTTGTGCTATCTTTTATCTCTTGTTGAATATCGTTAGTTGCATTTTTTAATTCTTTCATTCCCTTTCCTAAACTACGAGCTAATTCAGGGATTTTTTTTGAACCAAAAAACATAATAACTACCAGAACTATAAAAAACAGCTCGGCACCACCAATATTAAAGAGTAATAAAATGTTATTATACATAGTTACACAAAGATATACAATGCTATTGAAAGAAACATAAAAGCATAAAAAAACCGCTGTAATTTAACAGCGGTTTTAAAATATTATAAAAGTTACACCTTTACACGTTCAGAATAATCACCTGAAGCTGTACTTATCTTAATAAAATCTCCAGTATTTATAAATAAAGGAACTCTTACTTCTGCACCCGTTTCAACTGTTGCAGGTTTAAATGCATTTGTTGCTGTATTCCCTTTTTCTCCTGGTTCAGTATAAGTAATTTCCAAAACTATTGATGCAGGAAGTTCGCATATAAGAGGTACTTCTTCCTCTGCATCAAAAACAATTTCTGCATAATCCCCTTCTTTTAAAAATTGAGGAGCATTAATTATATCTTCTTTTATAAAGGTTTGCTCATAAGTTTCATCATTCATAAAATGGTATCCAGAATCATCTTTAAACAAAAATTGATACTTTCGTCGTTCTACTCTAACTATATCTATTTTATGCCCTGCTGTAAAAGTATTGTCAATTACTTTTCCTGTTTCTACATTTTTTAGTTTCGTTCTTACAAATGCAGGCCCTTTTCCGGGCTTAACATGTTGAAATTCTGTAATCGTATATATTCCGTTGTTATACCTTAAACATAACCCATTTTTAATATCTGATGTTGTTGCCATAATTTAATTTTAATTCAAAGGACCTCTAATCATTCCTTTGGTTGATTCTGCAATAAATTTTAATATAATTTCTTTTTCTTCTGATTGTGGAGCTTCTTGCTCTATAACCCTTACTGCGTTACTTAAGTTCAAACCTCTAACATATATTGAGCGATAAATATCTTCTATTAACATTACTGAATCTGAGGAATAACCTCTTCGTCTTAACCCTACAGAATTTACGCCAACATAACTCAACGGTTCTCTAGCTGCCTTTACAAATGGAGGGACATTTTTCCTAACATTAGAGCCTGCAGCTATAAATGAATGACGCCCTACTTTTACAAATTGTTGTAAGCCAACCACTCCTTCTATTACTACGTAATCTTCTAGCTCTACATGCCCTGCAACATTTACACAGTTTGCCAAAATACAGTTGTTTCCAATAATACTGTCATGACCAATATGAACATAAGCCATTAATAAACAATTACTTCCAACAACTGTTTTTAATCGATCTAATGTACCTCTATTAACAGTAACAAACTCTCTAATTATAGTATTATCGCCAATTTCTGTAGTTGTTTCTTCCCCTTGAAATTTTAAATCTTGTGGAATTGCAGAGATTACTGCTCCAGGAAATATTTTACAATTCTTTCCTATTCTAGCTCCTTCAAATATTGTAACATTTGGTCCTATCCATGTTCCTTCACCAATTTCAACATTATCATAAATGGTAGTAAATGACTCTATTGTTACATTTTTACCAATTTTTGCATTGGGATGAATGTTTGTGAGTGTTTGCTTTTCCATATTTTTAAATTAAGCTTCAACCTCTGTTAACTCTTCTTTTTTCTCTTTCACTATTTGAGCCATCAATTCTGCTTCAACAGCAAGTTGACCATTCACATAACCTTTCCCTTGCATGTGCACAATTCCTCTACGAATTGGCGTTAGTAATTCTAATTGAAAAACAAGCGTATCACCTGGGATTACTTTCCTTTTAAACTTAACTCCATCTATTTTCATAAAGTAAGTCATATAGTTCTCTGGGTCTGGAACAGTACTTAAAGCAAATATACCTCCAACCTGAGCCATTGCTTCTATTTGCAAAACTCCTGGCATTACAGGATTTCCAGGGAAATGACCTGTAAATTGAGGCTCATTAAATGTTATATTTTTTACTCCAACAATTGAAGTTTCATCAACTTCAATTATCTTATCTATTAATAAAAATGGGTAACGATGTGGTAATAATTTTTCGATATCGTTGATATCATAAATAGGGTCTTTTGTTAAATCAAAAAGAGGTCCTTGTTTTTGCCGCTTTTTAATTTCTTGTTTAATCAATCTAGCAAAATCTACATTCCCTTTATGTCCAGGGCGAGCTGCTAAAATGTGACCTTTTATTGGTTTCCCAACCAATGCTAAATCTCCAACAATATCTAATAGTTTATGTCTTGCTGGCTCATTTTGAAAATGTAAAGTCAAGTTATTTAAGATACCTGCAGCTTCAACTTTAATATGTGGTTTACCTAATAAATCGGCTATTTCATCTAATTTTTCTTGTGGTAAAATTTGATCTGCTATAATTATAGCATTGTCTAAATCTCCTCCTTTAATCAATCCATTTTTAGCTAAAAACTCTATCTCTCTTAAAAATACAAAAGTTCTACATTTAGATATTTCTTCAACAAACTCTCCTGTATGATACATATGAGCGTGTTGTGTGCCTAAAAGAGGTGAATTATAATCAACCATTACTGTTAATCTAAACTCATCTTGAGGAACCGCTAACATTTCTGTATGTCTTTCTAAGTCCTCGTAAGTTAAGTTTTCCGTAACAACAAAATAATCTTTTTCAGCTTCTTGCTCTTCAATTCCTACTTCAAGTATCAATTGTACAAAAGGATAAGCACTTCCATCCATAATTGGCATCTCGGGACCATCAAGTTCCAGTAACGCATTATCAATTTCCAATCCAGCCAAAGCTGCTAAAATGTGCTCTGTTGTATAAACTCTTATTCCATTTTTTTCTAAAGTTGTTCCTCTTGATGTATCAACAACTAAATCTGCATCCGCATTAATAATTGGCTGCCCTTCTACATCAACTCTTTTAAATTTAAATCCATGATTACCTGCTGCAGGTTTAACTGTAAGGGTAACTTTCTCTCCTGTGTGTAATCCAACACCAACAATAGAAAATTCGTTTTTTATGGTTTTTTGTTTTGCCATAATATCTATATATCTTTTACTTTAATTTGTTTTTCTAATTCAGCTAATCGATCCAATATTTCTGGTAATTTTCTAAAACCAACATAAGATCTTTTATATTCTCCCATTGCATAAGCTGGTGAGCCTTGAACTACTTTACCTTCTTCTGTTATACTATATCCAACACCAGACTGAGCTGCAATTTTAACTCCATCTGTAATTGTTAAATGTCCAACAATACCTACTTGACCACCAATTAAACAATTTTTACCAATTTTGGTAGATCCTGCAACCCCTGTTTGTGAAACAATAACTGTATTCTCTCCTATCACTACATTATGTCCAATTTGAATTAAATTATCCAACTTAACTCCTTTTTTAATTATTGTTGACCCCATAGTCGCTCTATCAATACAAGTGTTTGCACCAATTTCTACATGATCTTCTATAATTACATTTCCTAATTGTGGAATTTTAGTGTAATCATTCTCTTTATTTGGTGCAAACCCAAACCCATCACCACCTATCACTACTCCTGAATGAAAAGTGCAACTAGCACCAATAATACATTCGTGATAAATTTTAACTCCCGCATTTACAATTGTATTATCTCCAATAGTTGTATTATCTCCAACAAAACTATTTGGATAAATCTTTACATTATTGCCAATTTTCACATTTTTACCTATGTAAGCAAAAGCTCCAACATATACATCATTACCCAAAACAGCAGTTTTAGAAATATGAGAATTTGGTTCTACTCCAGTTTTAACAACTGTTTTTGCTTGGCTATACGTTTCTAAAACTTTAGCAAAACATTCATAAGCATTTTCAACCCGAATTAGCGTGCAAGTTTCTTTCACTGGTCTCTCCAACTCTAAATCAGTATTTACAATTACGATAGATGCGTCTGTATTATAAATAAACTCTTGGTATGCTGGATTTGCCAAAAAAGAAATTGAATTCAGCTCTCCCTCTTCAATTTTAGAGAGCTTATTCACTTTAACCTCAGAATTTCCTTCAACCGTACCGTTTAGTAATTCTGCTATTTGACTTGCTGAAAATTCCATAAGGTTTCAAAAATAATAGTTTGTAAAGAAATTAGCTAATTTTTACATCGAAGTTATTAACTTATTAGTGTTTGGAGAAATCAATTTTTATATTTGCCTCACTTTAAAATCGACCTTTTGGCAAAATTTCAAGTAAATAAATCTTTCTATTCCTCGTTAAAATTCCTTTTTAGCATCTATTTATTAGGAATAGCTATTTTCTTTATTTTCCGACTTTTATTGTTTGTTTTAGAAATTAACCATACCAGTAACATCCCCTCAGAAGATAAGCTATGGGTTGTTTTTCAAGCTTTTGTAATGGGGTTTCGATTTGACACCGTGATTTGTAATTACATTTTGTTTTTACCAACGATTGCTATTTTTATAGCCCATCAAATTAATTTAAAAACAAAGCTGTTTAGTTCAGTTATAAAATATTACTTCATTCTTCTTTTTTCTATTGCTTTTTTAATTTCTGGAATAGACTTAAGCTATTTCCATCAATTTTTCTCAAGATTCTCTGTTGCAGGATTACAATGGACTGATTCTCCATTATTTATGTTTAAAATGATAATTCAAGAATTTAGTTTTTGGTGGGTCATTTTTCCAATAATTATTTCCATTTTCATATTTGTAAAAGTGCTAAATCGTATCACTAAAAAATGGAATAACTCTACTAATTTTCGGTTAGAATCAAACCCTAGATTCTCTTCTATTTTAATTTCTATTTTATTTTTAGGACTCGTTTTTATTGGTATTCGAGGTCGGTTCGAATCTAAATCGCCAATACGAGTTGGTACTGCCTATTTTAGTAATTATGCTTTTATTAATCCATTGGGGTTAAATCCAACTTTTACTTATTTAAGAAGTTACCTTGATGCTCAAAAAAATAAAGAACAAACCATTAACATAATTGACGATAAAATTGCCATAGCGAATACTCAGGCTTTCTTAAACCGAAAAGGTATTGAAAATGGTCCACCAATTGCAAAAATTGTAACACCAGACAGCATCAATCAAAATCCACCAAACATCATTTTGGTTTTAATGGAAAGTATGAGTGCCAACAAAATGGAAAGGTTTGGCAACCTTGACAACCTCACTCCTTTTTTGGATAGTATTGCCAACCACGGATTAAGTTTTGATAATATTTATAGTGCTGGAACACATACTTTTAATGGTATTTATAGTACTATTTTTTCATTTCCAGCATTATTTACCAAACACCCTATGAAAGGTGTTACTATTCCAAAATATAATGGTATTGGTTCGGTTTTAAAGCAACATAATTATTCTACCGCTTATTTTACAACACATGACGACCAATTCGATAATGTTGGTGGTTTTTTAAGAGGAAATGATTTTGAAACCATTATTTCACAGCAAAATTATCCATCAGAAAAAGTTGCTAATACGCTTGGTGTACCTGATGATTATATGTTTGAATTTTCGATAGATGAGCTAAATAAACTACACAATAAAAATAAACCTTTTTTATCAGTAATGATGACTGCAAGCGACCACGGGCCTTATCATATTCCGGAATATTTTACTCCCAAACAGCCAACAGACATTAAAAAGCAGATTGTAGAATATGCTGATTGGTCTATTCGAAAATTTATTGATTTAGCCAAACAGCAACCCTGGTTTGAAAACACCATTTTTGCCTTTGTTGCCGACCATGGTGCTTTAATGGAAACTAAATTTGATGTACCATTAAGTTACAACCACGTGCCTTTTATAATTTATGCTCCTCAACTCATAAATGAACCCAAAGTGTTAACCAATTATGGTGGGCAGATTGATGTTTTTCCTACCCTAATGAATTTAGTTGCTTTACCCTACACTAACAATACATTGGGCATTGATTTATTGACCGAAAAACGACCTTACATTTACTTTTGCCATGATGAAAAACTAGGCGTTATTGATGATGAGTTTTTATACGTTTACAGAGGAAAAGAAAAACCTTCGTTGTACAAATACAAAACTGATGTAACCGATTATATTAACGATTACCCAGCTATTGCTGATAGTATGAAAACTTACGCGATTAGTAATATGCAAACTGGGCAGTTTTTGGTGAATAATGGGATAACAGAGTAACTATTCTATAGCATGAAATACTTGATACTTATATTGTTTATTTTATTTGTTAAACTCAATGTTTTTAGCCAAGATTATATAATATTTAAAACAGATACTTTTAATCTTACAGATAAACAAAACCTTAAACAAGGTTTATGGCTTGATTATGACATAGGTTATGTTATTGATAGTTCTCCTTCTTGGGTGTATGATGATACAAAATTTGTTGATATTAGTAATAATTCATGCTTCCTAAAAACTATAATAGATTCTTTTTTAGTTATAAAAGAAGAGGGTTATTACAAAAACAATATTAAAATAGGGGAATGGAAACATTGGAGAACAGGACATTCTGGATATGTTGATTTTACAAAAACATTCCACGAAAATGGGAATTTTACTAAAACAAATAGGGTTGATAATTACTCATACGAAATCAGTAAAGATAGTCTCTATATATTTGGATATGTATATTACAGTGATAGTATTTTTTTTAATTGTCAAAATAATAATTGTGAACTCTTATTAGAAGATAATACTTTTTTTAAGAGATTTTCTTTCAAAACTATTTTAGAATTTGAATATGAAATTGACAAAATTAGATATGGAATGTATGATTATGATCTTAAAAGAATAAAATCGTTAAGCAAATAAAAGCCCATTCTACCAAGCATCCGCTTGTGAGATTTAAATCTCTTTTGTTAGACTAGATTCCTGACCTCCATCTCATTACGTTAGGAAAAACGATATCGAATAACTACGTCATTTTGGAAAAATTGAAGAATGAAATTTTATACGTAATCTCTTTATAAAAAAGATTCCGGATCAAGCCCGGAATGACGAAACAAATTATCATTCTCTCGCAAGCGTCCGCTTGTGAATTTCAATACATTCTTATCAAACTAGAACCTGAAATCTCCTTAGTTTATGTTTCGACAAGTGTGACAAAGAAATAATTT